>NZ_JAABLT010000002.1:0-39988 GCF_009915125.1 Proteus sp. G2673 | reverse complement strand
CTTCTAAGCCGTAGGTCACAGGTTCGAATCCTGTAGGGCGTGCCATTTAAAATCAATAACTTACACTCATTTTAAATTCTCTACTTTTCTTAAGTGGGACGTATTTGGGACACAAGTGCCAAAAATACTGTCTATTTGCTTTGCATGTTCAGTTAAATGATTAGGCGCTAGGTGAGCATACCTTCTAACCATATCAACTGATTCCCATCCGCCCATTTCTTGTAATACTGAAAGCGGAACTCCGGACTGAATTAACCAGCTCGCCCATGTGTGGCGCAGATCATGAAAGCGGAAGTTTTCTATTCCTGCTCTTTTTAACGCTGCTCTCCATGCTGTGTTAGAATCAACTCGCATTTTTCTAACACTTGGCGTTAATGTTCCGTCTGGTCTCTTCTTTGATTCAGTATGAACAAATACCCACTTGTGATGGTTTCCTATTTGCTCCTTAAGAACCTGACAAGCGGTGTCATTTAAAGCTACTCCAATTGCTTGACCTGATTTGCTATCCTCTGGATTTATCCACGCAACTTTCCTTTGCATATCAATTTGACTCCACTCTAAATTGATAATATTGGATCGCCTTAATCCAGTGGCCAATGCAAATGTAACTACGGATTTCAGTGGTTCAGGGCATTCTTGAATCAGTCTTTTAGCCTCATGATGCTCTAACCACCGAACCCGCTTTTCTCTGATTGTTGGGACTTTGATAACGGGAGATTTTTCTAACCATTTCCAGTCACGTTCAGCAGATCTTAACAGAGATTTCATGATGGCGAGATGCTTTGCTTTGGTTGCGTTACTGACAGGGACATCAGTAAATGCGGGGATTTCCTTTCCATTTCTTTTAGCTGATTCCGCTTGTTTTTCCCATCTCTCCCTTGCTTTTCTGTTTACCATCTTATTGATAACGGAATATATTTTTGCTTCTGTAATATCCTTAAGTCGGTAACCTTCAAAGTGATCTAACCAAAAAGAAAGCCGACCTTTATCGTCATCCAGTGATTTTTTGTCTGCTTTCTCTTCTATCCACCTAACAATAGCCTCTTCAAAAGTAACATCAGGGAAGTCACCAAGACGTTCTATGCGCCATAGTTCGACCTTTCTTGTGTCGTGCAACTCCTGCGCGAGCTTCTTGTCCTCTGTGCCAAGAGATTCCTTGATTCTTTTACCGCTTGGCGTCGTGTAGTTTCCGTACCATATTTTACCTCTTCTGAATAAAGACATGATTTTCCCTCTCGTGTCTCACCAGCGTTCACTGGTATATTGTGAATTGATTTATTAGCCGCCGCAATACACGCAGCTATCGTAAATAGGTATGGCGAATTTTTCTTTGATGGATCCTTTCTCGTGTATGCAATCAATCCTAGTTTGCACCATCGAGAAAGCGTGTCTTCTGATATACCAATAAATTCCGCAGCTTCTTTTCTAGGTATAGTTATTCCTTCCATTCTTCTCTTCCTTTTGCAGATTTCTGATGTATTGGCACATAACATCTTTGGTGTTGTACTTTGTGTGATTTAGAGGTTTAAACTTCGGTGTGTATTTATCGAGGATCTGAGTGGTTAGTTTGTCGTTGGGTATTCCGTGGCTTCTGAGTTCGATTAAGCACTCCTTTGCTATTTGCCTTCGTGCGTTTTCTAATACATTAGCTGAGGCGATAATATCCATAATTACGCCTGTCCTGTTTCAATTAAATAAATAAGTACACATAGTGCTATTAACCCTGAAAATTCAGTAAATGTCATAATTCACCTATGCTATTTTCCATTCATTTAATATTTTATTGCCGATATTTAATAAATAATTTCTATTTACAGTATTGATTATTCTGCGAGGAGTTATATAAGGTCGCCATATTAAAAACATAGAACCTTTATTATTTCCGCTAACTGGCTTTTTTGTTTCTGCATTAATAAAAGATATTCTTCCTCCTGTAATTAATCTTACTTCATCAACTGTTTCTAATGCTGATTCATACCAACCCACAGAAGTATCAGAAGGAACTAACATAACAACAGGCTGTAATTGCTTTTTACATTGCTCGGCGGCTTTGTTTACCCATGGCTGAATATCTGAATAGGGCGGATTCACCCAAATAGCCCCGTAACTTTCCCAGTCTCAATTCAACGAGTCGTCTTTTTCAGTGAGGTAATTAGAACAGAGAGCGTTATTTTTATCGGCGGCGGCATCTAAATAGAAACCAAATTCAGCGTCCAATGCTGTAAATAAAGGTAGGGGAGTTTGCCATCTATCACGCAATTCCTTTGGTGTATGGCTACCTCCGTAGTCAGCCTTCATTCTCCGCATCCTTCATTAATAAATATGCTAAGCATATGGCACGAGTTAATTTTTTATCTTCTGCTACATTCCAACCAGAGCCACATTGCCAAATTTCATCTACATAGCTAATGGCAATTTTATTTGTCTCTACTAGGCTCATTGCCATAGCGTGACCAAAGAAATCAATCCATTCTGTTTCTTCCCATGTTTCTTCATTATCATGTTTAATACTGGCTTTTAGTTGTCGCTCAAATAACTTTAAATTTCCAGTTCGCTGCTTGATATCTTTATACTGAATACAGTCATCTTTGCAGTTAAGGATGAATACCTTTTTATTAACTTCGAAGTCAGATAGTTCGGTGTATTTATTCATTAATTAACTCCAACTCGTCAGGTTGATAATAATCGACAAATCCCTCGTCGTTTTCTATGCAAATAGATGTTGTGTCAATACCTATAATTACGCATGGTTCATCTTGCGCAATCCAATTTGAATCATCTATTAATGGAAATACTTTATCTCCAACTTTAAATTCACTTTCCACGAATTACCTCTCCACAAACAACTTCAACATTCCTCACCGACATTAAATATTCAGCACGTTTATTGCATTCCGATTGCGTATATAAATCCTCAGATATTGGCACTGCATGATTGTTCATAATTAACAGTAGGACGAATAGCTTCATGTTTATTTTCTCTATATGCACATTTAAATATGTGGGCGATAACATCCACAGTCCAAGCATTGCCATAGCATTTATACGATTGCGAGTTTGAAACTATATTTTCACACCAGCCATCGGGGAATGTTTGTAATCTGGCGCATTCGGTGGGAGTTAATTTGCGATATTGCAGAGTGTTATTATGTTCCCATGAACTAGATGTGAGTGTTGGCGACTTTTCTGTGTGAATACCTCCGTTATTTTTACCTCGAGGACGCTGATAGATTGCGACTTTAGGCTCCCTATGCCCGCCTTGGCATGTCGATAATGTTGGGGCCTTTCCAGCATCAGAATAAATTCGAAGTATCGATTCATTACCCTTAATGTCTGAGGCATTAGCAACATGAATTAACCCGTCTTTTGATTGCCTAATATTCTCTCTTGGTTCGCACGGCCTAAATACTATTTGTCGCCGGCGTTTATTAAAGTATTCATCCTCACTTGCACCGCAAGCGTAATTACTCATGATGCAATATGACTTTTCTCTATCAGTAATACTGTCATCATCAATAATGTCTTTTAGCAGAATTCCTTTATCATCAGGCTGGGTAACTTCAAAATTAGTCCAATAATAACGCTGTCTATTTTGTGCTGATAATAACGAGCTATTAATAAGAGTTTTATTTACATAACCAAGAGCACGTTCCGTATGCAGTGTTATATATTCCTCAAACTCCTTTTTCATTTTTACATTTTCGAGCATGAATTTAGCATCTGGATTATTTTCCAATACATGACTCATTATCTCTAATGCCGTCCAGAATAACTTTCCTCTTGGGTCTTTATCACCAAGTTGCTTTCCTGCTACAGAAAAACTTTGACATGGGAACCCCGCAGTAACTAACCCAACTTGTGACCAATCAATATCCCACTCTCGCCAATTATTCACATCACCTAATTGGATATTATCTGGATAATGAAACTCAGATACTTTATTAGCGAATTTATCTATTTCAGCAATGTAATACTTATCAAATTTAATTCCTGCGCGAGACAGCGCCAATCGCCCAGCGGATATTCCGTTGAACAAACTTAAATATATCATTTTTATTTCCTATGAATGTGCAGAACCCTGTATTAGCATGAGTAATACATATCCGATTATTTGCATGGTTATTTAATCTTATATGTGTGGGCTACTTTGAATTTATAATTTAAGTTATTAGCTCTTCTTTCTGCATCTGAATATGAAATAAATCCTTTTTCAATCATATTTCCATTTAATAAAATAACTGGTTTACCGTTAATTAGTTCGGCTCTGTATTTTTCATTCATTTTTTACTTTCACTCCGTTACTGATTAATATATCTCTGCACATATTAAGACCTGTATTTATACCATCTTCATATGAGTAAAATTTAGGTTGATGTTTATATGGCAATTCAACCTCCAAACTCTCGCGTGATGCTTGCCAGCTAATCCACATCAAATCTACATATTGGTCAGCGTAATTTAATCCGTTATTCGCTGTTTCGAATTTATTATTTATTTCTGCATCATCCATGTGAAATTTAACAAACTCTTCAAACTGCTGTCTTGATTTATCCATCACTCCACCTTTCTATATCCAGCTTGATAAAGAAAACGAGAAATATAGGCACTATCATTTTTTAAAGCATGAGCCTCGATTAAACGTGCCATATCTTTAATTTCCTTTTCGGCTATTTCCTTACGATACAAATCAACCTTTTCCTTTGTTTTATCTATGCACGTAAAACAAAGAATAATATTTTCACCGACAGTAATTAAATGTTCACCGCAATCATTGCCACAAGCAGTGCAAAGAGTGCGTATTTTAATTGCTGTGTATTTCTGATTGTCACTCATATTCACTCCTCTTCATTGCATTCCTGTGAGTTAAATTAAAACTGCTTTCCGCCTTCCTTTGCGCGGTTCTCTCGTTTATGATCTGCTCTATGTTTGTTGTATTCGAGCTTTTCAGTTATTGCGCCTTCAATGTCATAACCAAAGGCTCCGGCATAATCCAAAATACGAATAACAGCATCAGCAAGTTCAACCTCTGCCATTTTTCGATGCGGTAAGTGATCATCCATTAAATCTTTGCGTTCTCCCTCCATTGCCTCACTGATTTCTGAATGAATAAGGCAGAGTAGCGTTCCTTTTTCGCGTGGGTTATCCCACCATCCAGCAGATTTATTTTGTTGATGAATTTGTTGCTGTAATTGTTTAATGTTCATATCTATCTCCTGTTTGCATCCTTGCTCTGAGTAATGGTTATATCCTTTGGTTAAACGGGTAGGGTGGTTAGAATGGTATTTCTTGGTCATCCCAATCTTGAGGTGGCTCATTTTGTGGTGCTTGCGGTTGTTGTGCTGGTTGCTGTGGCTTCTGGCTTCCTGCCTGATTACCACCGTTACCGCCTAGCATCTGCATTGTTCCACCAATATTGACCACTACTTCCGTTGTGTATCGGTCTTGCCCGCCTTGGTCTTGCCATTTTCGGGTTTGCAGAGAACCTTCTATGTATACCTGACTTCCTTTTCTCAGATATTCACCTGCAATTTCGGCTAATTTTCCGAAAATTACCACGCGATGCCACTCGGTTTTCTCCTTCATCTCCCCAGTTTGTTTATCACGCCACGATTCCGATGTGGCCAATGTGAGATTTGCAACAGCGCCACCACTCGGCATGTACCGAATTTCAGGGTCCTGCCCCAAATGACCAATGAGAATACATTTATTCACGCCTTTACTTGCCATTATGCAGCTTCCTTAAGTTCTTTAATTCGAATGCCTGTTACACGTTCACATTCCTTTTGTGATTCAGTACCAGCCAATGCATTCCATGCTTTTTTGTACTCATCCATGATTTGTGACTGATTCGTAGCCGTGCCAAGGAAGTTAGTGTAATCAGCTAACACCTGCTCTGCCGTCCGTGGCGCTACGTTATGAATTTCCGCATCTGCATCAATTGCTGTTTCTTCTGTTGGAATACAGAACGCTTGAAATGCCGCGTATTTATATGCAATCGACATGGCTTTATTTGTGGCTTTATCTCCGCTATCCATAGCCTCACCATAAGTCACTACCGTGTGCTTACTGCCATCTTCCGTGGCAACAAAATCAAATTCAGCCTTAACCACAACGTAGAATAGCTGACCACCTCTTTGCGTTTGTCTTTCCGTGACTGAGCGTTCAATGATCCGTGGAAGAATAAGCAATCCATGCTTAACTAAAGCTGGTGCAAGAGCGTTATATACAGCGTCAATCCCTCTGAACATAAACCCTTGCTGTTTATTTTCACTTCCTTTCTTTATTCCTGTTTCAGCCATTTCCTTGGCTACATTGCTAATCGCTTTATATACAGCAGTCATGTTAATCTCCAAGATACTGACCTTGACGCCGATCGCTTCCGTAGTAATCGATTTCAATATTGCGACTAGATACAGAATTCCTTTCTGCATCGCGTAATGCCTGAATGTGAGGCGGTAGAGGAGGGTGATTTTTCGATGCGTCCAAGTTCATGTGTAGCAGTTCCATTGCTAATCGCTTTTCTCTCTCCTTCACGCTCGTATTTGGCAAATGACCCTCAATCATTGCAATAGCTTGAGCCAGAGCTTCCTCTCTGTTTTTTGCTAATGACGGTGATGTTAATTGAGGGTATTTATCGGTAGGGTAGGAATTAGAAACGTTCATTGAAAATCTCCCTGAAAGTCCTTCATTGGCAATGACAATCCTTGTCGTCCTAACACTTCCGTTTGATACATAAATTCATCGTGTTCGCGTTCCTGCGATTCTTTACGCTTCCCGCGTAATTCTTCTAACCATTGTTTTGAGTTGCTCATCACGCCTCCTTAATAAACAGCACCCAATGCGTTTTATCGTTCTTGCCTACACGCTGGACTATTGTTGGTTTTTGGTCAGTTAGCGCTAAAACTTGCTTGGTAGGTATTTGCGTTTCATTCCACTTGAATGCCAATGTTCCGTTTGGCTTGAGCACTCTAAATGCTTCACTAAATCCTTTTGATAAATCGTCTTTCCATGACTCTTTATTTAATCGACCGTACTTTTTAAACATCCATCCGCTGTGGCCAACTCTAATTAGATGGGGAGGGTCGAATATAACTTGATAAAATGAGTTATCAGTGAATGGGAGGTTTTTAAAATCAGCGATAATGTCTGGTGTGATATTTAGCTTCCTGCCATCACATAAAATATGTTTCTCTGTGCGGATATCACTGTAGATTGCTCGATTATCTTCCTTATCAAACCAGAACATGCGACTACCACAGCACATATCTAGAATCTGAGTCACGCAACCCTCCTTAGGTTAGAAACTCGCAATATCCTGCTAATAAAGGCTTCCTTGCCTATCGCATTGATAATCCTTTCAAGCGATTCATCGTCACAATCGAGCACATATTCCATTGCCTCAATTGAGTCTATTTCCGTTAATTTAGCCAACTCACTGAAACTTCCTGCCTCAATACTGAGTTTGCTACTTTCGTCAAATTCCATGACTGTTTTATCGTGTATTACCCTAGTTCCGTTCGAGCAGTTGTATGAAATTCGCATAATCACCTCAACTTACAAATGTCGGTATTACGCCAACGGTTGTCACAATGACCACGGCCAAACTGAATAACCATGGGCTTGTACGTTTATTCTTACGTGCTTGAGGCGTAGTGATACGCACCGCCATGCAATCACGCATAGTGATGTAATAGTTAGTTTTCATTGTTACCTCGCTAGGTGAGCGATAGGGTGGTTATCTGGTGTTGGTGCGGTGGGTTAGTAGTGAATTTTTACGTTTGATACTAGGTTTTTAGCGATAGCGATAATGCAATTCTTGGCGCACTCTTCTGGAATGCCAGCATCAATTAAATCTTGCATGGCTTTATTGTTAACTGTTTTCTGATGTTCCTTATCAGCCTGACGTTTAGCTTCTTCCTGACGCTTACGTTCTTCTTCTGCTAGTCGAGCTTGTTCAACTTCAAGAGCTTTCTTGCGCTCAGCTTCGATAGCTAATTGTTTCTCGCGTTCGGCTCGTTCCTGAGCTTCTTTAGCATCACGTTCTGCCTTTTCCTTAGCTTCTTTTGCCGCTTGCTCTGCACGTTGAATAGCTTCCTGCTTTTCACGCTCTGCACGTTCGGCAACTTCTTTTGCTTCGTGCTCACGCCGTGCTGCCGCTTCAATTTCTTGCCGTGCCTTTCGTTCAGCTTCTATTCTCGCCTGTTCCGCAGCTTGTCGTTTCATTTCTTCTTCACGAGCAATGCGCTGGCGTTCTTCTTCGGCTTTGCGTAAATCAAACAACTCGTTCATTTGCAGGGCTTCTTCGTGGTCAAGCTCGATTTGCTTCTTAAGTGCTTCGGCTTCTTCACGAGCTTTTTCTTGCTCTTCCCACTCTGTTAGTGGCTTTCGAATGTCATCACTCAGTGAGTCAAGTTCGTCTCGAAATAGCTTACGTGCGGCATCTACTTTCTTAGGTAATTCTTTCAGGTCATCAACAACCAGCTTGCCAGCCTTATCAATAGCTGTTTTTGTTTGAGTAACTTTGTATGCCAGAGATGCAAAAGCCTTTCGGTTTTTAGCTACTGAGAAATCACTGTCGAGTTCTTTACGCTCTTCTTCTGCAAGAGACTTAATGTGCCCCAGCATCTGATTTACTTTTTCTTGTGCTGTGAATAAATCTAATGCCGTAGCTTGTTCAATTACGACTAATTCATTTGCCATTTGCTATGTTCCTTATGTGCGTATTCCTCACTATTAATAGCGATATGAATGATTAAGTGGTGGGTTACTGCTGACCTAGGGCTTTTGCGATTACAGCGTCAACGATGTCTAAATCATCGTCATCATCTGGTTTATAGCTTGCAATTTTATTGCGAAGTCTGATTAACTGTTCCAATAACTCTGGTGCTGATGCGATTAGATGAGCATCTTCTTCTTTAATTTCAGTGAGAAAGGATGCTACAACGTTATGATTATCATCAATCAAAAGAGAGTTTTTAATTACTCCACCCCTTAAATGCCACGGCGCTGGACTATGCTTTAACTCCATATCACCCCCTAGCCTTTAACATTGCATCTGCCATGAGGTAGGATTCTTTAGCAACCCATACCACAGATTGTTCGGTTACATTATCAATCATGCAGTGGTTGGATAAGATTCCATTCATAGCAGCCATTGCGAACTCGTCGCGTAATGATGCCGAGGTAATAGACCCATCACTTTTGTAATGTGCGTCGTAGTTTTTATCTGTCATACTCCCTCCGTTATTAACTAAACACGATGCTAATCATCTTCTGGATAAAGCATTTCCTGTAACTCTTCAGGCGTTGGCTTTTTCCAGTTCGTTATCTTTCCTGTTTCGATATCGATATCTAACATTAGGTAATCACCGTAGTGGTCACCGGGGAAAAAGTTAGGAACATAGTAGTTATAGTCTTCTACTTTATTCCCGTTAGCATCAAGAATGTCACAATTGAAACTATCGGAAACTTTAATGCATGTTCTTAGCGTTTTAATATCAACTTTCGCTTTTGTATTTACTTCAATTTCCATCTCTATCTCCTATCTATTAATCAACTCACAACAGCCCACAGAATGGACTGTAATTAGTTAACTGTGCCTGCTTTTAACCACGTCAGGCGAGGTGGTTCTCGTGTACCCCTACAGCGAGAAATCGGCTATAATCCGCTTACCCCTACAGATAAGAGATATACAGCCTATGATCCATACAATTCACTACCTGTGCCCTGTAACACCTAACTCGGTAAGTCAATTACAAGAAAAGTGCTTAGTTGCAATAGCTAACGGAGCAACTCAATTAAATATTCATATTTCTAGTTCAGGTGGTGATATTACATCTGGGTTTACTGCGTATAACTTTATAAAATCATTACAAATTCCAGTAACAACTCATAACATTAGCAATGTGGATTCAATCGCTAATATTATTTTTTTAGCAGGTAGTAACAGGCTTGCTAATTCAAATGCAAGATTTCTGCTTCATCCGTTTCAGTGGGGAATTGGAGGGCAACAAACAGTTGACCATGAGCGAATGAGAGAGTGGGTTTCTAGTTTAGATCATGACCTAGATAGATTTATTAATATATTCAATACAGAGGCATCAGAAAGTAATTGGCGTGATATGATTAAATCATCAACTATATTAAATCCTGAAATAGCATTAAATTTAAATGTTATATCAGGAGTTTCCGATGCCGCCATTGCTAATGCAAATACCACTTGGTGGGTTACCTGTTGATTCATTCGACTTTTGATAGCTAAATTGGCCTGGTTGTGAGGTGCTTTCTTTCTCCAGCTCAATGAAAGCATCTTTTACAAACCTAGCAATATATTTAGTCTGATCATCACATAGGTCATATGCATGTTCACGCTCAAGCTTTAATATTTCAGCTAGTGTTTCTCTCGCCATTTGTTGCGACTCTGGTGATAAATCCTGAAAACTCATCTTATTTCTCCTATCTCGCCGTAACCCCGAACTCACTGTTCGGCTGTTTTGTTTTAACTCCTGAAAATACTGCTACATTAGGTAAGCAACAGTTATCTCCACTTGGATAATGCTTTGTTGGCTTGAGAGATAGAGCAGGGCGTTCTGGCTTCTCAACTACAAATATTGAATCCCAAATTTCTTCCACTGAGCGACTTCTCATAGCTATCTTTCGAGCCAAAAACTCACCTTGCTTTCTGCGTCTGCGAATTCTTGAGTTCTCTTTAAAAGTTATTGTTGCCATATTTGCCTCCTAAGTGATCTTTGGTGATTGGCATAGTCATGTGACTAATCATGATCCGCTATGCGAAAGTGGCTACGTCACGCCATCTTCTACACCAATCCCAAAAACCACTCAGTGGTTGCTCTGAAAATTTATTCTGAGCGTTCCTAATTGTAAAAGAGCGAACATCCTGTTTATCTATGGCTCCTCGCCTTCGATGTGATTAACTATACAAGCATTACTTTATTAAGACAAGTAAAACTTGTGTAAAAACTTGAGTTAATCTTTATTTAAACAATAAATGCTTGTTTTTGTTTGTGTTATTTTTTGTAAAAAATTTAAATTTTTTATTCTGTTGGCAGTTTTTTGTGATTTGTGGGCATAAAAAATCCCTCATTAAAGAGGGATCTGTGATGTGGTAGGTGAGAGGTAGCTAGTTTTTACTTGATGTTATTTCTGCGAAATCCAGTAGTGCTTTCTGGCAATCGTTGGTCATATCAATTAAGGTGCTGTTTTTCTTTTTTGCCTCATTGCTCATGAACTTATCTATAAACTCATCCCCATTTGGCACATTATTTTCTTGCTGAAATTTATATAAAGAAGAGTAAGCGTTGCACTCAGATGCTTTCATGATTGTAGTTATCAATTTGAAGTCATCTTCATTAGTGATATCAATCTTATTAGTAGCATGGGCAGATATTGAAGAAACAGTAATTAGCAATAAAATTATATTTTTCATTTAGTTACTACCTGATAATTAAATAAATTTCTATCCATGAAATTTGTATTTTATAGATTGGCTAACTAAAACTTTGGCATGAATGTAGAGGCTATTGATACTATCTTCTTCTAAATACCAAGTTTCATATCTTGCGTTATCCGATATGACAGCCAGTCTCTTATATTGCTTTTGAAGCCTTTTTATATATAGCTGATTATCTAATACAAAGACATAAATTCCATCACCATCAAAAAAGTTAGTGGTGATATCTACGAATATTTGATCTCTGGGCTCAAATGTTCCAGCCATAGAGTCACCTTTAACAGTGATCATCTTGATTGTGGATGCAGATCTCCCACCAAACAGTCTTTTTGCTTCATCTGCTGAATACTCAATAGCCGTTATTGTCTCAATAAAATCATCAAGAACCATCACACCTGGCCCTGCACTAGCTTGGATGTCCAGCATCTCCACCTTGTAGGTATTTTTATCTGAAACTTCAATATCTTGATTTATTTGAATACTACTGACTTTGTTTCTTTCATCAATATCAGTTATTCCGAATAACAACCAATTGGTATCAACTTCAAGTATTTCAGCAATTTTAATAACTCTGTTTTTTCTTGGCTCAGTACTGGTCTCCCACTGCTGTACTGATTGTGGTGACACTCCTACCAACTCAGCTAACTCAGCTTGGGTCATGTTTTTTGCAAGCCTAGCTTGCTTGATTCTTTCGCGCATAGTTTTCATTCGCTCAATATACAAGTTGTGCTTTTATTTTTCCAACAAGTAATACTTGCTTAAATAAAGCGTTTCTTGTATTCTTCTTGTTGTTAATCAGTTAAAGGAATATCTTTATGAATGCATTGGAAACAACAATTAAAAAAGCAGGTGGAATTCCAGCTTTAGCTAAGAAGCTAAAGATTAGCGATCAGGCCATTAGGCAATGGGAGCAAAAAGGTCGCATTCCTCCTGCAAGATACGCTCAAATCAACGAACTATTCGGAATACCATTTGAGCATTTAGTAAAAGATAAAAATTAGTTTCACCCGCTCTTTAACATCACTAACCCGCTCAGAGTAAATTCTCAGAGCAAACAATCCGCTCATATGGAATGAGCCACGGATCATTACTGCTGTTCTCTAACGAGAAGTAATCTAAGAAGGAATTTAACAAATGGAATTATCAAACGAACGCAAATTTCGAGAAATCGAATCAAAAATCATGAAAGGGATACTTGTTACTGGCGCTAGAGAAGTAGCGAAAAGGACGGGTATTCACGAATCACAAATATCTCGCTGGCAATCTCAACAATCTAAAACGCAATTAAGCTTCATACAACGTTGTGCAAGGCTTTTAGTTGCTATTGGGTATGAGACACCAGATGACACAGTGATATTGCAAGGTGATGAGGCTAGGGCGTTAATTCAGATGCTTGAACATGTCAAAGCACCAAAAAGAAAAGCCCCAGCGGTAACTGAGGCTTCTCAACAAATGGACTTAATTTAACAACAACCCAATGAGGTAATTATGAATCAAATAACTACTTTAGTAAACAGTGGTGAATTAACCATGAGTAGTCGTGAAATTGCAGACCTTACAGGCAAGAGACACGACAATGTGATGGCTGATATCCGTAAGATGTTGGTTGAAATTCAATCTCCTGAAAAGTTAGGAGATTACATAGACACTAAAAACAGAACACAGCAAATGCTTCTGCTCAACAAAGAAGAATGTTTGTGTCTGATTTCTGGTTACAGCATCAAGTTAAGAATGGCAATCATTAAACGCTGGCAAGAACTTGAATCTCAAAAATCCCTCATACCTCAAACGCTGCCAGAAGCTTTACGACTCGCTGCTGACTTGGCAGAGCAAAAACAAATCGCAGAACAGAAATTAGCAATTGCAGCGCCTAAAGCTGAATTTGTTGATCGCTATGTTCAAGCTACTGGATTGCTGGGTTTTAGAGAGACAAGCAAATTACTAAAAGTGAAAGAGAACTTCTTTAGGGAGTTTCTACTTTCAAAACGAATTATGTACAAACTGGCTGGTAAATTAACACCTTACTCAGAGCACCTTGACGCAGGGCGTTTTGATGTGAAAACAGGTGAGAATCAAATAAACGGTCACGCTTACACGCAAGTTAAATTTACACCTAAAGGTATTCAGTGGATAGCAGGTTTACTGGCTAGAGAGCAATTGGAGGCGGCATGACGAATACAGCGGAAGTATTCCAGTTCCCTGCGATACAGCAGGAGACAAAGAGAGTAGCAGATACTGATGATGGATATACGAGAATTGCCAATGAATTACTTGAATCACTTTCCTGCTGTAATTTAACTGTTAGGCAGCTAAGAGTGATGTTAGCGATTATCAGAAAAACCTATGGGTTTGGCAAAAAAGTAGACCGTATATCCGATTCTCAATTAGCTGACGTATCTGGACTATCAAGACAGAACGTTAACAAGGCAAAGAAAGAATTGATTTCAATGAATTACCTCATTCTTGAGGGTAATAAAATTGGGGTTAATAAAGAGGTTTCAGCATGGAAAAATCAATCTAGAGACTGTGTCTCTAACTTGAAGACTAAAAAAGTCTCTAACTTAGAGACAAATGATGTCTCTGGCTTGGAGACACACAAAAGAAATACTTTAAAGAAAAAAGAAATAACTAATATATCGTCCGAGAATTCTAACGAATCCTCTGACATACCACCTGAAAAAGTTTTAGCCGTTAAACCTGATGCGGTTGTTAGTTCACCCAAAGGTAACAGGTGGGGAAATGCTGATGACCTGAAAGCTGCTCAATGGATTTACTCGCAAGTCCTGATAGTTAGCCCATCGACTAAAGAACCTAACTGGTCAACATGGGCTAACGATGTTCGCCTGATGAGACAACTAGACGGACATACACACCAAGATATTTGCAAAATGTTTAAATGGGCTAATCGTGACTCGTTCTGGTGTAGCAACGTGTTATCTCCCGCAAAACTACGTGAGAAATGGGACACATTGACCATACAGAGCCAACAACCCAATCGAGGTAAGCGACAGGTTGATCCTGAACCAGCACAGAACTGGAATACTCGTGAAGCATGGGAGAATGATTTTATATGAAGACTAATCTGGCTACTGCAATCGCTAATCGTGATGCAGGTGCATTGGCTAGAATGGCTCAGAGTAGCACCCCGCAAAAAGTTGTAAATAATCATGCTGAGCAACTAGTCGATGTATTATTCCGAAATCTGAAACAAATATTTCCAGCCTCAGTAAACACCATTTTCAAAAACGAGTCAGAGGAACTTACTGCAAAACGACAATGGATCGCCGCCTTTGCAGAAAATGGAATTACTACCAGAGAGCAACTTCAAAACGGTATGCGACACGCCAGAGCAAGTGATAACCCTTTCTGGCCTGCTGTTGGTCAATTTATCAAGTGGTGCAAGGAAGAGGATTATGTGGCTCTTGGTTTGCCTGACGAGGATCAGCTTTACGAAATCTATCGGGAATACTGCAAAATGCGTGGCTGGCGTGAAATGAAATGGCCTTCGAATGCTTGTTACTGGATGGTTACTAAAATTTACTCTGAGATGCGAAGTAAAAGCCTAACGGATAGTGAGGTTAAAAAGCTTTGTGCCAAGGAATTAATGGTCATGACGGCAAGAATTAAATCAGGCGAAAACATTCCAGCACCAGTACTTCAAGTTGAACACAAAGTCACACCAACAAGCCGTAATAAATCACTATCAATAATCGCAAGTTTGAAGCAAAAGCACGGCTTCAGATAACACGCAAGAGGATTTTTAGATGAACTTACTAACACATACCGTCACCAAGGTTTTAGGTGATCCGGTTCGTCACACTTACAAATCGGATGATGGAACAGAAAATGAATATTACCTAACTCCAGTTGAGTGTGATTGTTGGGGCGATGTTTCCAATACAAAAGTGATGACAAATACTCTTGAGAAAGCCAAGGCGATTAAGGTTGGCTATGAGTGGGAGTCGTGAGGATTTTTAGATGAAATGGCATCAGAAAATGCTTGTCATGATATTTAGTAGCAACATCCTGACGTTTCTATTTCAACTCATTGCTTGGTGTTCGGTATCGCTTTTAATCGCGATAGATAAATTAGGTGAGTTTAATCTTCATGTTTATCTAAGAGCATTACCAATAGTGATTATTCAGGCGTTAGTGATGACATGTCTAATCAGGTGGGTGTTTAAATTTTGTATGAAAAATATTGATATCAAAGGAGACATCTAATGCAGGGAACTAATTGGGTTAAGGTGAGTGAGCGAAGGCCAGACATGGATACACCAGTATTTGCTGGATGGTTTAGGGAAAGTGGCGAATTTGTATGGGGTAGATTCGTCAGATGTGAAGAATACGGTGATGAAGGCTGGATTTGGCTATGGTCTATTTGCACAGGGGATTATTTAAGTGATGAAGGTGATTGGCTGTTAGACGATGATTACTCAATGATAACGCACTGGATGCCTTTGCCACTCCCACCAATGCCAGAGGGTGAATGATGGAATCACCACTTGCACGAATGATTAAGCAACAGGTATTCGACACTAACGTTGCACGTTTAGTTAAGCTCAATGATGAACAATGGGATTTCATACTGAATGACCAAGATAAACGCGCATGGTCTGGAGGTCACTACTACGGACACGATTATCATGAGTGGGATATTCTTATAGCTCACGATATTAAATACGTTCAAACAGGATTGAGAGATGCGTTGATATAGGAGGCTAGCTTGGAAGCAGATTTCCTCTTCCACGAATCAACCAAAAATACCGCATGGCAACACCTCAAAGAAGTTCTAGCAACAAAACAACCACACCGGATCATTATCAAGCCTTGGAAGTCCACACGATCACTATCTCAGAATGCCACCTTTCATATGTGGTGCGGAGAGATAAGTAAATACCTATGTAAGAACAACGCCAATTACACACCAGAAACCGTTAAGGAGATGCTTAAGCATACATTCTTAGGTTATGAGGTGGTCGATATGGTTGACGTTACTACACAGCTTACAGAGCGAGTAAGGACACTTCGGAAAACATCAAAACTTGATAAAGGTGAAATGTTCCACTTCATGGAGCAGGTTGAACGCTGGGCGGTAGGTATAGGTTGTTTCGTGACGATACCTGATAACTCTGAATACATGAAATTGAAAAGGAAACAAAATGAGTAAATACGACAGACCATGTAAAGGCATAACAATCGATGTGTATGACGTTTTAAAAGCCTTTGAAGTAACTAACCCAGCATTGCAGCATTTAATTAAAAAAGCTCTCTGCGCTGGATTGAGAGGACATAAAGACAAAGAGCAAGATTTATGTGAAGTGCTGGCATCCGCAAAACGGGCTATTGAGTTGGAGGCTGAGAAATGACCGAAGAGCAATACAGGACTTATGCGCGAGTGATAGTGGTTGGTCGTGAATTTATCTCATTTAATCACAACACTATTTCATCTGTTACGGGTTTAACACCCGCAAGAGTAGGAACGATTCTGAGAAAGTTACTTGCATTCCAGTGTGTAGAGCATGTTGAAACAAAGAGCCGTAAACGCACTCGCCCAATCAATAACTACGCGGTAACAGACGATGCGATTACTCGCTTAAGAAATCAGTTTGAAAAAGAACGACTGGCTAATCTTCCACTTTTCCCAAAAGCGAAGAAAGTTGAAGCAAAGAAACCTAGAAAAGTACTGGATGATTTTATGTGTGGGTTGTCATTTGTCGATAAAGCCAACGTCTCAGGCATGGGTAATCCGATGTTGATGAAAATAGACTCGTTACTCAAAGGAGTTCGCAATGAACTGCGTGTCATGCAATAGACAGCTAACAGATGAAGAAATTTACGTGTGTGCTCAGTGTGCTGATGAATACGCTCATTTGGAAGTGATGGATAAAATAAAAGGAGAGGGAGATGCAGAAGCTAAGGCGACGGCGCTGTAAAATATGCCGAGAATGGTTTCACCCTAAATACAGTAATATTTGGTGGTGTTGTCCAGAGCATGGAGCAGAACTAGCGATAAAGCGAAGAAACAAGGAGAAAGAAAAAGCATTAGCGAAACGTAAAAAGGAGCAAAGAGAAAAGGAAGTTAAAGCAAAAGACAAACTCAAAGCCCGCAAGTTAGCAGTAAAACCCCTCTCATATTTCACCAAACAAGCACAGACCGCATTCAACGCATTTATCAGAGAAAGAGACAAGGATGAGCCTTGCATCTCATGTGGGCGTTTTCACGAAGGTCAGTATCACGCAGGACACTATCGAACAACCGGTGCTAATCCAGAACTTAGGTTCGATGAAGATAACTGCCATAAGCAATGCGCCCCATGCAATAACCATCTATCGGGAAATATCGAAAATTACACACCTCGACTAATAGAGAAAATTGGTCAAGAACGTTTCGATCGCCTGATGGGTTCTCATAAATTGCCGAAGTGGAAGCGCGAGGATTATGAGCGGATACGTGATCACTACCGAGCCAAGTTAAAGGAGCTGAAAGATGTTCACTGACTTAATCGCAGCTATTGAAGAATGCAGGTTTAGGGCATTAGCAGAGCGAACTGGTGATAAAACAAAGCGTTATTTATCAGTTATTCAACTAAATAACGGATTCATGAAAGTCGTTGAAACTGTACAGGCAAAGAGATGTGGTAACCGGATTATGTACTCAGTCGGTTGCGATAGATATCACACAGTATTACCGGAGGCGAGATGAGACTTGCAGATTTACCAAAATATTTTTCACCAAAAAGCATTATGTTTAGTGACTCTCCATCTGCAACAGCAACTGATAATCTAACAATCACTGATGTAATGGCCTCGCTTGGTTTGGCGACCTCTAAAGCGAGAATGGGGATTGAGTTGTTTTTGGCGAAACAAGGGATCAATCAACCAACTGAAGCAGTGGAGAGCATTCATCAATATGCAATAACTCAGGCTCACAAATATAGTGCTATTGGAAAACTTAGTGAGAATGATAGAGGAACACTTCTGCAAATACTCGCAAATTATGCATTTCAGGATTATGCAAGAAGCGCAGCCAGTAAAAAGGCATGCCCTGATTGTGACGGTGGGTTTATTGAGGTAGAGGTATTTACCACTAAACAGCACACTCACTTTGCAGCTAAAGAGATTATTAAATTCAGCAAGAAAATGGGAGTTAAAATAACTCCATCTGACTATTCAAAATACAGGGAGGTTAGAGAAAAAACTAAGGTGATCTGCAAAACCTGTAATGGGAAAGGTGAAGTGAGTCATTCGTGCCGATGTAATGGCAGAGGTGAAACTTTGGATAAGGTGGAAACGAAAAAACAAGGAATTCCAGTTTTTAAAACTTGCCCTAAGTGTTCAGGTCGTGGCTACTCAAGATTGCCGGCAGAAGATGTTAGGCGAGAGATATGCTCACAATTGTTTGCACTGCCAGAAACAACCTGGCGTAGAAACTTTAAACCATTCTACGAGATGTTGATTCAGGAATGCTTTAAGGAAGAGGCTAACGCAGAAAAAGTTCTGCAAAATGTAACAAAAAGAGAAAATGAATACATAAATTAGCTTGTAAATAGAAATAAGTTGATCTTTTGGCGGAGATGGGCTATCGTGATTCTAACGATGGGTTATTGCCATTTCGTTAACGTTAAAAGAATTCAAGACCTCGCTTCGGCGGGGTTTTTTGTTATCTGGAGTTTATATGTTTGATGAATTAGATGCTTTTGATGAGCATCCCGACTTTTAATTCCCCCGAATTCGAGGGTGTTACCTTCATTGATGAGGGTGACATAGCTTAAGTTATTGATATTGTTCCGATACCGGAATTCCGATAACGCTAATCCAACCATCCAGAATTACCGGATAGTTCACATTAAGAAGATCGCTTAGGCGGTCTTTTTTCGTATATGCCGACCACAGAATCAATCACAACACCTCACGTTCACACAAGAGCTGTGAGTCGGCGTTCTATTAACTTTAATTACGGAACACTCCGCAGGGGGTGAGTATGCGCATGCCTGAAAAAAATACAGAATTCTGGGTGCAAATCTGGGACTGGATAACAATAAATGCGCCACTTATCGCTGGCGTTTTGTTAGCCGGAATGACTGCTTTTACCAGAGAGAAAAGAGAAGGTTCGGGATGGAAGGCATCTTTAGCTGAAGCGGCTATATGTGCCTTTATCAGTATTGGCATCATTACTGCTTTGGAATATGCAAAGTTACCAATCAGCTTGGCTCAGTTTTTTGGTGTGTTTATTGGCTTCCTTGGTACTAAGAAAATCGGTGCAATCGTGGAAGCGGTAATGTCGTTCTTCAAAAACAAATTCGGAGTTAACAAATGACACTCGGTGAGAAACAACGCAAGTTCATTCGTATGATTGCGGACTTAATTATCTTTGCCTACGACAACGGATATGAGCTGACATTCTCGGAAGCATACCGAACGCCAGAGCAGGCACAGTTAAATGCCAAATCAGGTGCGGGTATTAAAAACAGCTTACACACACAACGCCTAGCTGTGGATTTCAACCTATTTAAAGACGGCAAGTACCTAACAGCATCAAGTGACCATAAATTGCTTGGTGAATATTGGGAATCTATCGGCGGTACGTGGGGCGGTCGTTTCAATGACGGCAATCACTACTCGTTAGAGCATAACGGCGTTAAGTGATATGAACACGCTAACTAAGGTATTAGCTGGACTACTGGCAATATCTGCATTCTGGCTATGGTGGGTAATAGATGATTACGACAAACTGAGAAAAGATTACAACACAGCAACCACTCAGTTATCCCAGCAAGTCGAAATCAACAAAGACTACCAAACCCGCATCACCAGATTAAATCAACTCGATATTAAATACACTCAGGAGTTAGCCAGTGCAAAAGTTGAAATTGATAGGTTGCGTGATGATATTCGCAATGGCTCTAAGCGGGTGTACGTCAAAGCCGAGTGTCCAAAGAGCGCCAGTAATCCCACCGAAAGCGGAAGCAATGAATCCTCCGCACGACTTAACAAAACAGTTGAACAAGATTATCTACGTCTCAGAGAAATGATAGTAGAGAACGAACAGCAAACCTTGTATTTGCAGGAATATATTAGAACGGAGTGTTTACGATGAGGGCTAGACTACTAGCAATTCTTATTGATGTGGTGGTTGCTGCATCACTCTATTTTGGGTTGACTCTGAACAATGAAGGGCTAACTAATATCGGGTATTTCACAGGTTGGCTATTTGCTGTCATGGGGATATTACTTATCTTCGTTGATAAAGAGAAGTTCGCAAAAAACCACAAACACCAGTCTATAGCGCGGCGAACTTATGATGTATTAACCGATGTGGCTTATGTAACTTTTGCTGCATATTCTGGCTGGTTCGTGCTTGCTACATTCTTTGCTATTGCTTCGATAATCAAAGCTGCAATAAAGAGTGACGCTGAAAAATCTTTACTAAAGGCCAAACAGGAAAGCAATACGGGAAATTGAACAACAACGAGCCTCTGATAAATCAGGGGCTTTTTAATATCTACAGGAGCATAAAATGGTTAATTTTGGCAAAGCACTAGAAGCAGTTAAGGCAGGAAAGAAAATCTCTCGCGCTGGGTGGAATGGTAAGGGTATGTTCCTTTTTATTGTACCTGCTGATGCATGGGGTTTCGAGTGTGATACCGAAGGCGTGGATGAGTTAGAGACATCTTGCTTCATTTGCATGAAAACCGCAGACAACAAACTAGTGCCTTGGTTGGCTAGTCAGTCAGATGCATTGGCGGAAGACTGGGTAATTCACGAATAACAACAACTAGCCTCCAATTAGGGGGCTTTTTAATGGAGAAATATCATGGCAGCACAAGGCTTCGATAACCCAACTCAATTCCGTGAAGAGCTGGATAAAAGCATTCCAAAAGAATAAAAAAGCCCAGCACGGGAGGCTGGGCAATACTAACAATATATCAATTAAAGTGTAGCGATAGCTACTTAGTATAGCTTAAGTAAATATATATATCAGCAATTAGATAAGTCGTTTATCCATTAAGGAGAGTGATCATATCTTGACTGCTAGGAACAGACTAGAAGTGACCAAAGTAACGTAGTGATACGTGATGATGGTTGCGATTAACTTCACACAGGAACATCAAATGACAGAAATTACAGCACAGAATCAAATGCGCTTAGAGCTATTACGGTTAGTTGGAAATGATACTGCAGCAGCTCAAGCGGCTATCGAGTTCGTAAAAGACGACGCTCTCAAGTTTGAGTTATTCAAAGACGCATACAAACAGTGTCAGACTGAAAGTGAGTTTGTATCACGATCACAGAAAGCCGCACGAGAAGCTCAGGAAGCACTCGACCTATTCACGCAATAGTTAATTACACAGCTCATTTACGAGTGGGCTGGATAATTGATTAAAGGGGGATATATGGCGACTACGGCAAAGATGGGTCGCCCAACAGATTACATGCCTGAAGTTGCTGAAGATATCTGCAATTTGCTTATGTTGGGTGAAAGCCTTCGTTCAATTTGTAAGAGACCTGGAATGCCAGCAATCCGTACGGTGATGTATTGGTTGCAGAGGCATGATGACTTTATGCAACAGTACGCGCGTGCGCGAGAGATTCAAGCTGAGTTATTGGCTGAGGAAATAATTGAAATAGCTGATGATAGCTCCGGCGATGTGATCGTTGATGATGACGGGAAGGAGCAGACAAATCATGAGCGTGTTGCTAGATCACGTCTTCGCGTTGATGCCCGCAAATGGTACGCATCCAAGTTGGCACCTAAACGTTATGGTGATCGCATTCAACACGATCAGAAAATTACTATCACTGATTTGACCGATGAAGAATTAGATAAGCGCATTAAGGAGCTAAATAATGGACAGGGAGCAAAAAATTGAGCTTCTTAGGCTCCTTGAGGAAAAATCCCGCCGCGCAAATGTCTACCGTTACAAAACCTATTACGAAACTCGTTACCCTTGGCAAAAGAAATTTATTGCGCTCAGTAGCGAATATTCACAAACAGCACTCATTGCAGCAAACCGTGTAGGTAAAACAGACACAGCTACATACATTGATGCTATTCATGCAATGGGTGATTATCCTGATGATTGGGAAGGGTATAAGTTCGAACACGCTCCGCTTATCTGGTGCCTTGGTTACTCTGGTGAAAAATGTAGAGACTTATTACAAGCGCCTATCATTGGCAGGAAAACAGATAACGGTTGGCAAGGTGGATTGATCCCTAGTGAGTTAATTGTCGATACTGAGCCAATGGCTGGTACACCTAACGCTGTTCGTTCTGCATACATCAGGCATAAATCAGGCGACTTAGCAAAGATTCAATTCTGGTCATACTCACAAGGCCAACATGCATTGATGGGTGACAGCGTTGATTGGTTCCATATCGATGAGGAGCCAAAAGACCCTACTATTTATCCGCAGGTTTTAACTCGTACCGCAACAGGTGATAAAGGTCGTGGTGGTCGTGGCATCTTAACATTCACACCAGAGAACGGTAGAACCGATTTAGTTATTAGCTTTATGGATTCTCCGTCATCTGCTCAAACTTGTATGAATGTTGGTTGGGATGATGCGCCACACTTGAGTGAAAAAGTTAAAACTGAATTACTAGCTTCATTCCCGCCTCATCAGCGTGACATGCGAACTAAAGGTATTCCGATGCTAGGTCATGGTCGTATTTATGACTTGGGTGAGGACTACATTAAGTGTGACCCGTTCCCTATACCAGACCACTACTTTGTTATCGATGGCATGGATTTTGGGTGGGATCACCCGCAAGCTCACGTTCAATTAGCATGGGATACAGAAAACGAAACGTTCTATCTAACTCGTGCTTACAAGGCTAGACAGGTATCGCCTGCCGAGGCATTTAGTGGAGTTAAACAGTGGGCTGAAAATGTTCCTACTGCTTGGCCTAACGATGGATTACAAACAGAGAAAGGCTCAGGACTGCAACAGAAATCCTATTATGAAGATGCTGGCTTCAATATGCTACTTGACCCTGCTCAGTGGGAGGATGGTAGCAGGTCAGTAGAGCCGGGATTATTTGAAATATACGATCTCATGAGGCGTGGGAAATTTAAAGTATTCTCAGGGCTTCGTGATTTCTTCGAAGAGTACAACTTCTATCATCGTGACGAGAAAGGCAAGATTGTAAAAGTTCGTGATGACATCCTAGATGCTGTCAGATACGCATACATGATGCGCCGTTACGCAATCAGATACGCTGATATACGGAATCCTCCAGAGGAAGAAGATATCTACGTTCCATCATCTTCTAGTTGGTAACTATGGCTGAAACACTACAACAAAGACATGAGCGAATAATGCTCAGGTTTGACCGTGCGCACTCACCGCAAGAAGATGTGAGAGCGAAATGCGTCGAAGCAACACGGTTTGCACGAGTGCCCGGAGGTCAATGGGAAGGTGCAACTTCTGCGGGTACTAAACTCAATGATCACTTTGAGAAATACCCTAAGTTTGAAATAAACAAGATAGCTACTGAGTTAAACAGGATCATCAGTGAGTATCGCAACAATCGAATCACAGTTAAGTTTAGACCAGGTGACAAAGAAGCAAGCGAGGATTTAGCCGATAAGTTAAATGGTTTGTTTCGTGCTGACTATGAAGAGACTGACGGTGGTGAGGCTTGTGATAATGCGTTTGATGATGCAGCAACAGGTGGGTTTGGTTGCTTTAGGTTAACAACAAACTTGGTCAATGAGTTAGACCCGATGGATGACAGGCAGCGAATTTCTATCGAGCCTATTTATGATCCGTCTCGCTCTGTGTGGTTTGACCCTGACGCCAAGAAGTATGATAAGTCTGATGCTGAGTGGGCTTTTTGCATGTACTCACTATCTGTTGATAAGTACAAAGCAGAATATAAAAAAGACCCAGCAACGTTAGATGTAGGTATTGATAGGTCATGGGATTATGACTGGTTTGATTCTGATGTTGTCTATATCGCTAAGTATTATGAGGTAAGAAAAGAATCAGTTGATGTTGTCAGCTTCCAAAACCCAATTACTTCAGAGGTTGTTACCTATGACAGCGAACAACTTGAGCAGGTTGGTGATGAGCTAATTGATATTGGCTTTGTTGAAGTTGCTCGAAGAACGGTTAAGCGTCGTCGAGTTTATGTGTCAGTGGTCGATGGTGATGGATTCCTTGAGAAAGCTCAGAGAATACCGGGTGAGCACATTCCTTTAATCCCTGTTTATGGTAAGCGCTGGTTTATTGATGACGTCGAGCGAGTTGAGGGGCATATTGCAAAAGCAATGGACGCACAGCGCCTTTATAACTTACAAGTGTCAATGCTTGCTGATTCAGCAGCACAAGACCCCGGCTCAGTTCCTATTGTTGGCAAGCAACAGATTAAAGGGCTTGAAAAACACTGGGCTGATAGAAACTCAAAAAGACCTGCATTCCTTCCTCTGAATGAAATAACCGATAAGCAAGGCAATGTTATTGCGCCAGCATCAGCAATTGGTTATACGCAACCACAGCCACTTAATCAGGCAATGGCTGCACTGTTGCAGCAAACAAGCTTAGATATTCAGGAAGTAACTGGTGCTAGTCAGGCAATGCAGCAAATGCCTAGCAATATTGCCAAAGAGACTGTTAATAACCTCATGCATCGCTCTGATATGGCATCGTTTATCTATCTGGATAACATGGCTAAAAGCTTGAAACGGGCTGGTGAGGTATGGCTATCGATGGCTAGAGAAGTATATGGATCTGATAGGCAAGTTCGCGTAGTTAATGAGGATGGTACTGATGATATAGCGCTGATGTCTGTGACGATACGAGATAAACAAACAGGCGAAATTGTAGCCATGAATGATTTATCTACTGGTCGTTATGATGTCACGGTTGATGTGGGGCCATCTTATACAGCAAGGCGTGATGCCACTGTTTCAGTGCTGACAAATCTTCTTGCTGGGATGCTTCCTCAAGATCCGATGCGCGCAGTTGTTCAGGGAATTATCTTGGACAACATGGATGGTGAAGGTCTTGATGAGTTCAAGGAATACAACCGCAATCAGCTACTTACTCAAGGTGTCGTCAAACCTCGCAATGCAGAAGAAGAGCAAATTGTCGCTCAGGCACAGCAACAGGCGCAACAACCTAACGCTGAGTTATTGGCAGCGCAAGGTGTGTACTTGCAAGGACAGGCAGAAGTCCAGAAGACGAAAAACGAAGAGCTATCCATTCAGGTTAAAGCATTCCAAGCACAAACCGAAGCTAGGGTTGCCGAGGCTAAAGTTGTACAACTTCTTGCATCAGCAGATAGCACAAAGCGCGCTGAAATTAGAGAGGCGCTTAAAATGTTACATAACTTCCAGAAGGAACAAGGCGACTCATCACGAGCAGATGCCGAGTTAATTCTAAAAGCAACTGATACGCAGCATAAGCAAAGCCTAGACGTTGCGAAAACCATTCAATCACAAAATAACCAACAGTCTCCTGCGGACTTCTCGCAGAGTTAAGGGGTAATAAATGGAAAACGAACTGATCATTGATGGTCAGGCAGTGCCTATGTCTGAAAATCAGGAATCACAACAGCAGGAAAATACAGATCAACCAACGCAAGTTAGTGAGAACAATACCGCTAATAATGACGAGGTTGTCACTGATGATTCGGCTGAAGTAAAACCAGATCAGAGTGTCGAGCAGGAGCAAGATTACTCCTTGCAAATCGGCGATGAAGAAATCTCGTTAACTGATGACGATGATTCAATTGAGGGGCAGCCAGCTCCCCAGTGGGTTAAAGACCTTCGAAAAGGCTTTAAAGATACTCAGAAAGAAAACCGTGAGCTAAAGCGCCAACTTGAGGAAATTACAGCCAAGCAAACGCAAGAGCCAGCGGTTAATCATAATGATGAAATACCTCAGAAGCCAACACTAGAGTCATGTGATTGGAGTGAGGAGGCATACGAGAAAGCATTAACTGATTGGTATGAGAAAAAAAGCCGTGCTGATCAGAGTAAAAAAGCCAAGGAGAAAGAGCAGCTCGACTATAAGGAAAAAATCCTTAAGCGACTGGAAGATCATAAGCAACGAGCATCTAAGTTACCTGTAAAAGATTACGCTGAGATGGAGGAGATTGTCACCAATGAAGTTCCTATCATCCATCAGGAAATCTTACTTAGAGCTGCCGATGAAGGTACTGAATTAATTGCTTATGCACTTGGTAAGAATAAAGAATTGCGCCAGCGGCTTACAGCTGAGAAAGACCCAATACGTGCAGCATTCCTACTTGGTCAGCTTAGCCAGAAAGTTAAGTTAGCACCAAAACCAAAGAAAGCACCTAAACCTGAGCCGGAAGTTAAAGGTGGAGCGGGAAGCGTCACGACTGATGAATTAAACAAACTGTGCCCCGGCGCAATTATTGAATAAACAAGGTGTAAAACATGGCTAATAACTTAGATTCAAACGTAAGTCAGATTGTACTTAAAAAGTTTTTACCGGGCTTTATGTCCGACTTGGTTTTATGTAAGACAGTTGATCGCCAATTGCTGGCTGGCGAAATCAACTCAAGCACTGGCGAAAGTGTC
Organism: Proteus sp. G2673; assembly: GCF_009915125.1. NCBI lineage: Bacteria > Pseudomonadati > Pseudomonadota > Gammaproteobacteria > Enterobacterales > Morganellaceae > Proteus > Proteus sp. G2673. The sequence continues at coordinate 12,961 of NZ_JAABLT010000002.1, read as the reverse complement.
AGCTTTAAACGCCCACATCAATTCAGCTCTGAGCGTACGGCTGATGGTGACATTACTGGTAAAGCAAAGAATGGTCTTATTTCAGGTAAGGCGACTGGTCGCGTTGGTAATTATATCACTGTCGCTGTTGAGTGGGCGCAAGTTGAAGAAGCGTTAAAGTTAAATCAGTTAGACCAAATCTTAGCGCCAATTCATGCTCGAATGGTCACTGACCTTGAGACTGAATTAGCTCACTTCATGATGAATAATGGTGCATTGTCACTTGGTACGCCAAATTCACCAATTGCCAAATGGTCAGATGTTGCTCAGACAGCTACCTTCTTGAAAGATATCGGCATTAAAGCTGGTGATAACTACGCAGTGATGGATCCTTGGTCTGCCCAGCGTCTTGCTGATGCACAAACCGGCCTACATGCGTCTGACCAATTAGTGCGCACAGCGTGGGAAAATGCACAGATTCCGGGTAACTTTGGCGGTATTAAAGCTCTAATGTCAAATGGCTTAGCATCTCGTGAGCAAGGTGATTTTGGTGGAACACTGACTGTTAAAACAGCTCCAACAGTGGATTACACTGCTATTAAAGATTCCTATCAGTTCACTGTTACTCTTACTGGCGCAACAGCAAGCAAGACTGGATTCTTTAAGGCTGGTGATCAGGTTAAATTCACTGCGACACATTGGTTAAATCAGCAAAGCAAGCAAACTCTGTATAACGGTTCTACTGCTATCAGTTTCACCGCCACCGTTCTTGAAGATGCAAACTCTGATGGTACTGGTGATGTTACTGTTAAACTTTCTGGTGTTCCGGTGTATGACGCAGTAAACAAACAGTACAACGCAGTTGATCGCAAAGTAGCGGCAGGTGATGAGGTTGTGGTGATCGGTACTGCTAAGCAGAAGATGAAGCCTAATCTGTTCTTTAATAAAATGTTCTGTGGCTTGGGTACTATCCCACTGCCAAAATTACACAGTATTGATTCAGCAGTGGCCACATATGAAGGTTTCTCTATCCGCGTACACAAATATGCTGATGGTGACGCTAACAAGCAAATGATGCGTTTCGACTTGCTACCTGCTTATGTGTGCTTCAATCCACACTTTGGCGGTCAATTCTTCGGAAATGTCTAATACCCTCGTTGTTTATTTGGGAGCTTTGGCTCCCTTTTTTATTTGAGGTAAATATGGAACGTAAAAGCGTTTTCGCATGGGCTAACAATGATAATGGTTATGTACAGGCCGTCATTGTGGCTAGTGATTTTCCTGCATTTAAGGAGCTTGGCTTCGTCGCTTCGGTTGATGAGGTTATTAAACCAGAGGTAAAGAAATCTAAGGCAACTAAGAAGGCAGAAACAAATGGCAATGACACTGACTAAAGGTGAAATTGTTCTATTTGCGTTGCGTAAGGCTGGCGTTGCTTCCGATGCGACGCTAACTGATGCTGAGCCACAATCGGTAGAGGATGGCATTCATGATCTAGAAGATATGATGTCCGAACTACAAATAACATTTGGCGATTTGGGTTATAAGTTTTCACTAGAAGATGATCAACCAACACCAGATGATGATTCTGGCTTACCTCGCAAATACAAACAAGCTATCGGCTACCAATTGTTACTCAGAATATTAACTGATTACGGGCTAGAGCCAACGCCAAGACAAGAGGCATCAGCATCTTCTTCTTATGATGCATTATTACTTGATACGCTTAAGGTTCCGTCTATTGATAGGCGTGGGGATATGCCAGTTGGTCAAGGTAATAAATACACAGCTTTAGGCGTAGATAGCTATTACGTCGAAAGGGGGTTTAATGCCACAGGTAAAGATTCCACTAGCTAGAGGTTTGCGAAAAGACCCGCACACAGCAGATTACATTGACGGTCTTCCAGTTAATATGTTGGCCACGCCGAAAGAGGTATTGAATGCGTCCGGTTATTTGCGTTCGTTCCCTGCATTAGAAAAGCGTCATAGTGTTGATGGTGTATCTCGTGGTGTCCAGTACAACACGAAAAACAACACGGTCTATCGCGTGTGTGGAAATAAACTTTATCGTGGACAGAATGCTATTGCTGACATTCAAGGTAAAGACAGGGTGACTATGGCGCACTCGGGTTACAGTCAAGCAGTGGCATCAGGCGGTAAGTTAAAACTTTATCGCTATGACGGTGAGGTTAAAGAGTTATCTAACTGGCCTGAAGAAGAGGTAATTACTGAAGGATATAAGCGTGACGTTAAAAAATGGACTCACAAAGACCGCAATGATGATTTTGTTCCGCTCACAAAGGATGATCTGGATGGGTTCTTAACGTTAAAAATCACGCCTAAAACTTCTGATGGTAAAACCGGTAATGAGATGCTTATCACTGAGCAAATGGTGGGCGTTAAATTATCTCAGCAGGAAGATGACGAGAAACCTTATCTTACCGACGTTCTAGTCGAGGGCATTAAGCGTGCTGGCGGTAAAATTACAGTAACGTATAAAATGAACCTTGCTAAAGCCAGCGAACAAGCGGCAAAAGACGTTACTGAGTTTGTAATGACACAAGAAGTGTTAGAGGTAGTTGAAAGATACCCTCAATACGAATTAGGTGATGTTGTTGATGTTGCTCGTAACCGAGGTCGTTACATTTGGTTACAGAAAGGCGGTGAAAGGTTTGGCGTTACTGACTTAGATGATGAGTCAAAGCCTGATAAATTCCGTCCATTTTACACCGCTGAATCTCAACCTGACGGCATCATTGCTATCGATTCTTGGCGTGATATGGTGCTTTGCTTTGGTTCGTCAACCATCGAATACTTCACCATTACCGGCTCAACGAGTGCGTCACAAGTAATATATGCGCCACAGCCATCTTATATGGTTCAGATGGGTATTGCTGGTCGTGATGCCAAGTGTAAGTTCGGAGAGTCATTTGCATTCATCAGCAACCCAGCAAACGGCGCGCCATCTGTCTATATCCTTGGTTCTGGTTCTGCTAGTCAAATATCTACTGCAAGCATTGATAAGATCATTCGTAGTTATACATCAGGAGAGTTGTCACAAGCGGTTCTTGAGACTATTCGCTTTGATGGTCATGAGTTACTCATTGTTCACTTACAGCGCCATACACTTTGCTTTGACGCAGCGGGAAGCCAGCAATATCCGCAGTGGTGCATTCTAAAGTCTGGACTGTATGACGAAGCCTATCGTGCAATTGATTTTATGTATGAAGGTAATCAGATCACTGTTGCAGATAAGAGCGATGGTGTTGTTGGAAATCTTGCCTTCAATAAGTCATCTCAGTATGACAAGCAGGTAGAGCATATTCTATACACGCCTATGGCTAAAGCCGATAATGCAAGGGTGTTCGATTTAGAGCTTGAGGCATCAACAGGCGTTGCCCAGATTGCTGATAAGTTATTTCTCTCCGCAACGACTGATGGCATTAATTTTGGTCGAGAGCAAATGATTGAACAAAACTCACCATTCCAATATGACCGCCGTGTGTTATGGCGACGAGTAGGAAGAGTGAGGAAGAATATAGGGTTTAAGGTTCGCGTTATCACTAAGTCGCCCGTAACACTTAGCGATCTATCGATGAGGGTTGAATGATGGCAAATGAAGACCTTTCTAAACCAATAGAAGTTCAATCCGCTTACATTGTTCCAGATATCCTACCTACTAATTTCAGTGAAACATATCGACGCATAGTGTTGAATGGTGCCGATGATATGGCAAAGGTGGCTGGTCGTGCAAATGAGGCTGGCGCTGAGGCTTTTGATGCTCAAAAGAGGAATGATGAGCAAGATGTTGTTCTTGAAGATCATGAGGAAAGACTTGGTGAAGCCGAACAAACAATTGTTGAGCATGGTGTTAAGTTGGCTGACCATGAAGAGCGGATAACGAAAACGGAAGAGGATTTATCTAAGTTAGAGGTAAGAGTCCTTAATGTTGAGCAAGACGTTGATGGGCTAAAAATAAAGATACAAGACCTCGATGGTCAAATATCTGAAATCAAAGTTGATTACGTTTCTCTCAGTAAAACAGAAAAACAGAAGCTTTCATCTCCTATCGATGTTTCAACATCCTACTCAGTAAACGGAACTAAAGTTATTGGCTCTCGTGTTACTGGCTTTACATCAGCAACAGGTACATCACTTAAGGGCTCGTTTAATGCTAACCAATCCTACTCATTCAGCTCTGATTACACGCAATCAGAAATGCAAACTCTAGCAAACGGGTTAATAGAGTCAAGACAACGAATCAAGGCGCTCGAAGATGCACTTCGCTCACACGGATTAATAGACTAATGGAAATTAAAATTATTGATAACCCTATTCGGCTATCTGAGTTTTTAAATGATAAGTCGAACACGGGGAATATCGTTGATGGTAATGATCAGTATTTCATTAAACCCGACGCGCTTTACTTGGGTATTTATGAAGGAGTTCTATTGGTTGGTGTTTTCGAGGTGCGTAATTTTTGGCATACGGTCGTTGAGTGTCACGCCATCTTTGATGTTGGATTCCGTGGTAAATACGCCTTTGATGCACACAAATTATTCTGCAAATGGTTACTGGAAAATACTCAATTCACTAACTCAGTGACTATGGTTCCCGATACCACAAAATACGGTCGCGTTATTGTGAAAATGCTTGGTGCTACACGTGTCGGTCATTTAGATGATGCGTACATCAGCAATGGTAAACCAGTAGGTGTCACCATTTATCAACTCAAACGCGAACAGTACGAGGAGTTATTAAAATGCTGATTATTTCAGAGAAATTCAGAAACTCACTGCTACCAATGCATGGATATATGAAAGGTGGCGGTGATGGTGGTGCGGGCGCTCAAGCTGATGCGACTCGTGAAGCCACGGCGTTACAGCGTGAAATGTGGCAGACGAACATGCAAAATCTTGCACCGTTTACGCCGCTCGCTCAGCAGTACATTGGTCAATTGCAAAACTTATCTTCTTTAGAAGGCCAAGGTCAAGCATTAAACCAATACTACAACTCACAGGCATTTCACGACTTATCAGGACAGGCAAGATATCAGCAGTTAGCTAGTGCAGAAGCTACTGGTGGGCTAGGTTCGACAGCAACAAGTAATCAACTTGCATCTATCGCTCCTACGCTTGGTCAAGGTTGGTTAGCTGACCAAATGAATAACTACCAGAACTTAGCCAATGTTGGGCTTGGTGCTTTGCAGGGTCAGGCTAGTGCCGGTCAAAACTACGCAAACAACATGGGGCAATTGCTACAACAAAATGCAAATGCTCAAGCGGCTATGGCTAATAGACCGTCATCAATGCAACAAGGAATGATGGGAGGTCTTGGTGGTGCTATGGCGGGCGCTCAACTAGGTAGTGTTGTTCCCGGCCTTGGTACTGCATGGGGCGCTGGTATTGGTGCTGGAGTTGGTTTATTGGGAGGATTGTTCTAATGGCCACATGGCAACCATCAGTTAACTCAGGCGGGTTTCTTGGTTCGATAGGTCAATTTAATGACAATGCGCCAAGAGCTAGTGATGCAAATCCTGTTATTAACTCAATTAATCAAAGTAATGAGCTGGCTCGTTCTGGTGCTAATAACATGGGTCTGCAAGCATTAAATGGACTTGTAGGTCTTGCTGGTATCTATCAGGAAAATAAAGCCAAAGAACGTCTTGGAGAATTCCAAAAAGCATGGGGTGAGGCATACGCAAATAGTGATCGCGATGGTATGAGGCAGTTACTAGCTACTTATCCAGAGTATGCTCAGGCTATTACTGGTGGTATGCAAGGTGTTTCCGCTGATGTTCGCGAATCCTTGGGTAACTTATCATCTGGCTATCGCAATGCGGTAATGAATGGTAATGCCACTGATTACGTTAGACAGAATGCAGATACATTTCGTCGACTTGGCATTGACCCAATGGAGGCCGTTTCTATTGCAGAAAAAGACCCTAAAGCGGCTGTACAATTAGCAGATCACATTGGTATGTCATCACTTGGTATTGATGATTACTTTAACCTACAAGATAAACAACTTGGCAGACAGATTGACCAAGGTCGTTTAGATGAGCAAATCAGAAGTAATCAAGCTGGTGAAGCACTAACAAGAGAAGGTCATCAGATACAGGTTCGTGGCCAGAACATATCTGCTCAAAACTCTATGCGATCAGCTAGCTCGGCAGGAAGTAAGCCAGCAGCAGTTCAGGAGTATGAGTACATGATGACACTTTCACCTGAACAGCGTAAACAGTTCTTGGCGCTAAAAGGCAAGTCTGGAACTGAAATGCAACAAGCTCAACTGGCCAATGGTCAGACTGTGATGATAGATCCGAACGCACAAGGTGCTGGTGACTCAAAATATTACAAAGGGTTTGATGCTAACGGTAATGTAGTAACTATTCCTGTTAATGCTTTATCTAGCGTGTCATCTACTGCTGGAACTGCATCAAGCACGAGAATGAATGAGGATTTATCGTTAATTGCAAATGCTCCAGCCTCTCAGTTAAACGCAATAACTGGTGTTACTGGAGGTACAGGAACAGCGCCGATTACCGCAGATGCAGGTACTAGAACGGTAAATAAAGATGCAAGGGCTCTTTATAATGCTGCTCAGCGCATTCAAGGTAACATGCAGAACCAAGGTATTGGCGCAGCTAGAGAGATGGGTGCAAGTGGCATCAATACTGTTGCTGAGGCTAAGATGTTCTTCCAATCAATGCCGCAACTTGATTACTCTAGCCCAGAAGCATTGCAAAACTCAGTTAAGATAATCGATCAGTATACAAAGGCATTCAACTCTAAAAATAATGCCAATTTAAGCGCACCAGCAAGTCAGCAACCAACGCAACAAGCGCCCACTAACAATCAAGGTGGGTATTCTAATCTCTGGGGTGGGTAATGGCTAAACCATGGAAAGAGGTGATCTCATCACCTGAGTACCAATCACTATCTAACGAACAAAAGGTATCAGCGCAAGAGCAATACTTCAACGAGGTAGTTGCTCCAAATGTTGGTAACGACGTAGATAATGCAAGACAACAGTTTTATACCGCATACCCACTTCCACAATCACAACCCGAACAAGCAACCCAACCACCACAGCCAGAAAACAGCTATATCGCTGGCATGAAACAAGCTAATCAGAATTTATCCCAAGGGTTACAGCAATCGTCTGATGATGCTAAAGGTTTCCGTGAAAACGTAATAGATGCATTTACTGGTGAAAGCAAGATGACTTCTGAAGTTCAAGGGCTCGAAGGGATCATGTCTTCGCCAGAAATGAATGCATTTAATACTGATGCAATGAAAGCGGCTTGGGTGCAAATGTTTGGTAATGATAACGACTTTGTGAAAGTTATCAGCAATATGGGGGGGCAGGTATCTCAAGATGAAAAGGGAAATTTACTGGTTGATTTACCTTCTGGTCGCTACGCATTAAACAAACCAGGTCTATCATCTGAAGATGTCATGCCATTTATCGCGAACGCAGTTGCATTCACTCCAGCGGCTAGAGCGCCAACAATCGTTGGGGCAACAGCTAAATCAGCAGTCACAGACTTAGCCTTGCAGTCATCAGTAAGTGCGGCAGGTGGTGGTGATATTAATCCATTGCAAACAGCATTATCAGCAGGGCTTGGCGGTGGGTTTAAAGCGGCGGAGAAACTTGTTAATAGTGGCTATCGAGTAGCAACTGGCAAGCCAACTCAAGAAGCGTCTGAACTATCTGAATTTGCTAAGCAGAACAATGTACCTCTATACACAACTGACGTAATACCTCCGCAATCAAAAACTGGAAGGTTGGCACAAGGAGCTGCTGAAAACATACCTTTTGCTGGTACGGCAGGTTTGCGATCAAATCAACAAGAGGCGAGGAGTAAACTTGTTCGAGATTTCGCAGACAGGTTTGGAGAGTACGATCCTAGCCAAGTTGTTGAGAGTTTGAAGCGAAAAACATCAACAATAAAACAGGCGGCTGGTGAAAGGCTTGAATCAATCCAGAATGCGTTATCTGGTGTACCTATCACCCCTAACCGAGCAATAAATCAGATTGATAGCGAGATAGCGAAACTATCTAAACTAGGCGAGGTTGCTGATACACAGACCATCTCGAAATTACAGTCTTACAGAAATGAGCTTGCATCTGGTAACATTGATATTTCTCAACTAAGAGACTTAAGAACTCAATTTAGACAAGACGTTAAGGGTGAGAGAATGGCTATGCCTAATCGCTCTGATGCCGCGATAAATAGAGTTTATAAAGCTATGTCTGATGATGCTGGTGATGCAATATCAACAAACTTAGGCGCTGACGCTTTACGCAAGTATAACCAAGCTAATTCTATCTATGCAGATGAAGCTAATAAGATATTAAATACTCGATTGAAGAACATCTTAACCAAAGGTGATTTAACACCAGAGGTAGTTAACAATATTTTATTTAGCAAAAACAGATCTGAAATAAGAAGCCTGTATAACTCAGTTGACACTCGCGGACGCGCTCAAATGAGGAATGCCATTATTGGTAAAGCCATTGAGAAAGCGGGTGATTCTCCTGATCAGTTCTTAAGGCAACTAAATATCATGTCAAACCAAACTGGAATAGCATTTAGAGGTCAAGATGCTATTTATATAAATGGCTTGAAGAAGTATTTAGAAGCAACAAAACAAGCCGCAAAAGCCGGTGTCACAACGCCGACTGGTCAGCAAGCAATTCCGTTCATACTTGGCCTAGGCGCAGCCATAAAACCATCAACCGCAATTGGTGCTGGAACTTATGGTGCACTAGCTCGCATTTATGAAAGTAAACCAGTTAGAGAGGCGGTGATGAGATTGGCAGGAACTCCAGCAGGAACAAGTAAGTTCGAAAAGGCAGTCTCTACAATATCACAAAGTTTAAGTGCTGGTTCGCAAGCAGAAACCAGAAACTAATCGTTTAGGTTACGGCCAATCTACAAAGTAACAATGCCGCTTAATTGCGGTTTTTTTACGTCAAAAATACACCAGATTAATACTGGTGCGACTACTCACGCTTGGAGAAAGCAATGTCAGATATTATCCCAAATGTCGTCGTATCGATGCCGTCACAATTATTCACTCTCGCAAGGAAATTCCAAGCGGCGAGTAATGGTAAGATTTTTATTGGAAAAATTGATACCGATCCAACATTACCAGAAAATCAAATTCAGGTTTATTTGGAAAATGAAGATGGTTCTCATATTCCAGTTACTCAGCCATTAATTATCAATCAAGCTGGCTTTCCTGTTTATAGTGGTCAGATTGCTAAGTTCGTGACAGTGGAAGGCCATAGTATGGCTGTGTATGACAGTTATGGCACACAGCAATTCTATTACCCTAACGTATTGAAGTACGACCCAGATCAGTTTGAAAAAAGATTTAGCGAAGAAATAAAAAATATTATAAATAAGATAGAAAAAGAAAATACATTTTGCAAAAAAGAATATGTATCAATACCAATCAGAAATAAATATTATGATGAAATTATTTCTGCGTTAGGTGGGAGATATTTATTTCCACAAGGATTTGATATTGACGATGACGGTAATTTTTGGATGAATTTTCCAACTACAGAGGAGAGTGAGAAAAGACCTGTTGTTGTATTTAATAAAACTGGTGAGATGATTACATGGTTTACTATTCCTTTAGGCTCTAGCCAAAGTATTGCAGTTACCGGCGCTGTCCCTAACATAAAAATATACGACCGCAAACTTGGTGATCAGGGTTATTTGTATGAGTATGCTATAGGCAATTTCCCAGCAAAAGGCATGAATATAACCACAGGTACAAAAACAAACGCCTTAGTTTCATCATCTATGTTTGCCGTAAGAAATGGAGTTGTAATTACCCAAACTGGAAAGCCATTTATTAATAATATAGGGCAAAGCTCAACTCTGCATACAATAGATCTTGCATCAGGAAAAGTTATTGGAATTATTCGTTTATCAACAATGTTGGTTGGCTTTCCTACTCCGAGAGATGATATTTCTGGATGGTATCAACAATCATGGAAAATGCAGGGATTGACATTATCAGACACCGGAACAATTTTAATTGCATACGGCGGTTCGTACAAACCATACGTTGAATGGCTATCCAAAGAATTAGAACCTGTTCATGACATAGGCATTGCAGAAATATCGATGCAAGGTGAGTTGCTTAGACATAGCGTTTGTAAGGCTGGTAAATTTTTACGCAAGATAAATAGTTATGGGTATGATGCAACCAGAACAGAAAATGAAGGAGTTTCCATAACTCCGGATGGCAAAATCATTTCTTTAAATGCTATATCAGATCCAGAGAATGGAAGCATTGACTACAGCAAAGGAATATTATTTTTGGAGGAGTTCTCATCAAAATCTGATGGAATGGATTTCTCAGAATGCAGATCAAATTACGCACCACTGAGTCGCCTGTCATTATCAGAAGTAGGTAGGAATATAAACGGACGGTACTACCATCCAATGACTGGGGAACCGTTTGTTGATATAGCAGATTTAATTAAATATATGATTTATTTCGATATATTTGAATTCAAATGGTGTCCAAGATTTGAGCCTCAGCTAACCATTCCAGGTGCGTTATACAGTCAAGAAGGTGTGTGTGTATTAAGACAAGGAGATCAAAGTAATTTCACATTATATTGTTCTGGCCCGTCTAACATAGCAACGTATGCAATAACAGGAAGCGTATCCGATGGTTGGAAGATAAAAAATGAACAATCTAGCAGATTGATTGAATTAAAATCCACAGGGCAAGGGCGGGTCAGTATTAAATCGTCGAATTCAGTTACTGGGGATAATAAACTCTCAGTTATTGATGTTGCTATTCAACCTAGCAGTTCAGTCATTAGAGTTGGAGGAAGTCAAGACGATGACTTATCACCTAGGTTGATTGAATTTCACACATCGTTATCTGAGAATAAAAAAATACCATTAGCAGTCGAAAGTGTTACTGTTAGACCAGGAGTAGATGGTGAAACTGCTCTAGGTTGGTCAAACAAAAGATGGAAGGATTTATATGCGGTTAATGGTGCTATTGTCACATCAGATGAACGAAAGAAATGCAAAATAAGTGATTTAAGTGATGCAGAAAAAAATACTGCAATCACAATAAAGTCACTGATTAAAAAATATAAAATGAAAGATGCAGTGGCTGAGAAAGGAGATTCAGCAAGGTGGCACTTTGGTATAGTCGCTCAGGATGTAGTGAAGGTATTCAAAGATAATAATCTGAATCCGTTTGACTATGGAGTTGTTTGCTACGATGAATGGAACTATTCCTCAACTGAACAAGAAGAATCAGGTAGTGAGGTTGCACCTCAGGGAGTAGCTGATTCTTCTTATGCTATAAGATATGATGAATTAATGTGTTTTATTATTGCATCCATATAAAATTAATTAATATTAGAGCCTATATATATAGGCTCTATGTTAACAATTTAAACCTATCTATTTTTCTTAGTAAGATAGAAATAAAAATAGATAAAAATAAAACAATAAAGGTTACTACCGGTATCGTAATTATAGGGTTGTATTTTACGTGATATTTCGTAGTCTCCAGAATAATAAATAAAATACCTGCGTGAACTCCATATATAGTTAATGAGTTACTTGAAACTATATTTATAAATATATTATCTCTTAATTTACTTGATAGACTAAGCATTAATAGAAAAAATGATGCTGATGATAGAAAAACCAGCGGTGAGCTGTAAGCATAAAACTCAACATAATTATACCCCCTATAAACTGACTCCTTCTCAGTTAAGTTTATAATGGTTGATATTGATATAAGCAATAAAGCCAATGAAAATGGGAGTATCAAATGATGTTTATCTTTACTTACTTTCCTAGTAATAGCGCCAAATGAAGCGTAAATAACAAAGAAAATTATATTATCATTAATACTAAAAAAATATTTCATTTTAAATGAAAATAACGATTCAGTTATAAATGTAGACTTGCTATTTAAGATAAACACTATGAATAAGATTGATAGTAAAATAAATTTACCATTTGTATTTATCATGCTAATAAAATAAGAAAATATATAAATTATAATTAAGCTATAAAAAAACCATAGGTGATATGATGCAGGGTACTCTAAGAAGCCAATTTTAGGTAAATAGAAATATTCTGGCATAAAATAGTTTATGGAATTATAAAATATATAGTAAAGAAAGCTATATGATAGTAAATATTTTATGATTTTTATGTTATTTGACATTTTTGGTTTTTTTTCATAGTAGAAAAAATATCCAGAAATCATAAAAAAAAGAGGGACACACATTCTTGATATTGAATCAAAAACATTACCAACATACCAATATGTGTTATTTTCACCACTAATATATGATTTTAAGTTCCACTGAAAATAAGGGGAAGATACGTGTAGAACTATAACCAAGACGCAAGCTATAGCTCTCACATACTCTATCCACAATATCCTGCCGTTTCGCATTTAACCTATCCTTTTAAAGATTTTATCTAGCAATCATTGAGCCGTATCATAAATGATATATGTCAATTATTCCGCCTTCAAATACTGCACCGAGTTCCCATCCGGCAACTTTTTACTTCTCTCACGATAAAACGCTAGTCGCTCATTAAAGTATGCTCTCAAATGTGCTGGTTTCTGTCTTTCAACTTCGGACGCAACAACTGGCATATTGAGGCGTTCTTTATATGCGACACCTGAAGCGGATAAATCGACATTAATCTTGTCTTTTTCTTCTTGAGTTAAGTTTGCGAGGTTCATAACAGATCCGGTTAGTTTTTGGAGAGTATAGCAGGGTGGGAGAATTGATGGGACGAATTTGGGACAAGCAACATGAAGTAGCATAAGACAACTTCAAGTAACTTTAGGTAAGGTGGGACGTGTGAACGCTTGGTGAGACTGTATTTAGTTGATATTAAAGCATAATTCTACGCTCTTCTAAGCCGTAGGTCACAGGTTCGAATCCTGTAGGGCGT
>NZ_JAABLT010000019.1:0-62032 GCF_009915125.1 Proteus sp. G2673 | reverse complement strand
ACGGCTACGTGATGCGGTCAGATTATTAACCGTGTTGCCTAAGTTAGCAATGGTAGAATCTAAACGGTTTTGCACAGCACCCATGGCACTGCGTAGGCTATCAACTTGAGATAATGCTTTATCTAGTGTTGATAATGGATTTTCCACAGCCGGATCGAGGGTCATCGCCGTACCTGTTGCGGCCACTTTGACTGCTGCACCAGCTGTAGCATTGGTGATTGGATCGAGACTAAAATAGTCATCCTTACCATTTTTATCCACAGAGTGAACAACCAGCGTAGATTTATCCTCTTTACCATTAGCATCTAGACCATAAGAAATATCGTAACTTTTCCAATCATTACTGGTAATTTTTGCATCCAAATCCGTTGTATCGAGTTTTTGCATCTCTTTTGTTGGAGAAGTACCAGTTAAAGTGACTTCAACTTCAGTCGCTTTAGAACCGAGCTTGCTTTTTGCTGATAAATCCAATTTATCAACACCCAATGTAGTCGCATCGGTTTTTTTCAGATCAACACTGATTTGTTCTTTATCATGCGCACCCACTTGTAAATTTAATGTACTGTCTTCACTTAACACTTTTACGCCATTAAATTGAGTCTGCGCTGAAATACGGTTAATTTCTGCGGTACGTTGATTCACTTCTTCCTGAATAGATTTAATATCGGAATCTGAATTAGAACCATTTTTTGCTTGGACGGTTAATTCACGAATACGTTGCAGGTTATTATTAATCTCATTCAAGGCCCCTTCTGTAGTTTGCGCAATCGAAATACCATCATTCGCATTACGTGCAGCTTGAGTTAAACCTTTTACATTAGCCGTAAAGCGGTTTGCAATCGCTTGACCCGCTGCGTCATCCTTGGCGCTATTAATGCGTAAGCCAGAAGATAAACGTTGAATTGCATTACCTAATGCACTTTGTGAACGATTCAAATTATTTTGAGTGACCAGTGACAGATAATTGGTATTAATGACTTGTGCCATACAATATTCCTTCGACTTGATTTTAAAATACTTTTAAATGAATAGGGTTGTTATTACGTCGCTGTAATAACGTTGCCTAAACACTATCGTCATCAAATTTACGGGATTTACGATTTTTGGCGTCGTAAAAATAGCAAAAAAAGCCAGTCAGTTAATTTATAAGAAGTAATTAATTGCAGAAAAAAGTAAAAGAAATTGAGAGAAAAAATAAAACTAAAAAAGAGTAGAGTTAAATATAAAATAAAACGACAAAAAAAGGCCCTCTTACGAGGACCTTTTGAATATAGAAAGGTATCTTTTGTGTCAGTGTACGAATTAACGTAACAGAGACAGAACTGATTGTGGTACTTGGTTTGCTTGAGCAAGTACTGAAGTACCCGCTTGTTGCAGAATTTGACCACGGCTCATGTTAGACACTTCTGTTGCATAGTCAGCATCTAAGATACGGCTACGTGCAGCAGATAAGTTGTTAACAGTGTTGTTCAAGTTGTTGATAGTAGATTCAAAACGGTTTTGAATCGCACCTAAGTTAGAACGAGTCGCATCAACTTTGCTAATAGCTGTATCTAATGTTTTTAATGCTTTTTCATTATGTTCTTTTGCTTCATCAGCTGTTACAGCTTTGAATTCAGAACCTAAGTTCATTTCAACGCTATCGTTAGTACCGTCACCAGTTACAGCGCCTTTAGTTGCAACGTAAGAAACTGCTTCACCAGCTGCATTTTTACCTTCAACAACATATTGATCTTTAACGATATCGCCTTTTTCATCTTTCAATTCATAAGCTTTAACGTCAGTTAAATCTTTAGCTGTTACTTTACCAGTACCCTTCTCACCTAAAGCGTTTGCAGCAATTGCAGTACCTTTAGTTTGAGCTTTAGAAGCAACTTGGAAATCTTTAACACCTAAAACTTCATTATCAATTTTATCTAAATTAAATTTGATAACTTCTTTATCGTTAGTACCCACCTGGATAGTCATTTCTGACTTCTCGCCACTTAGTACTTTAACACCGTTGAACTGAGTTTGTTCAGAAATACGGTTGATTTCTGCTAAACGCTCGCCCACTTCGTCTTGGATTGATTTAATATCTGAATCAGAGTTAGTACCGTTTTTCGCTTGAACGGTTAACTCACGGATACGTTGTAAGTTGTTGTTAATTTCGTTCAGTGCACCTTCAGTCGTTTGAGCGATAGAGATACCATCGTTCGCATTACGTGAAGCTTGAGTTAAACCATTTACGTTTGAAGTGAAACGGTTAGCAATCGCTTGACCTGCTGCATCGTCTTTAGCGCTGTTGATACGCAGACCAGAAGACAGACGCTCGATTGCACTTCCTAAAGCTCCCTGAGATTTGTTCAGGTTGTTTTGAGTTACCAGAGATAGATAGTTGGTATTAATGACTTGTGCCATAGCTAGATTCCTTTAAAATCAAGTCGATAAAATAAAAGTTTGCCTATTCATTTTCGGTGTTAATCACCGGCAACAAGTTTATCGGCACCCCACATACAACCTTTAACTTTTCCTACAAATATTTCTGTGTTTTTTATAGAATCAACATCAAGTCAATGATAAACAAAGAAATTAATTTATTATTTTTTTATTTATTTTTTATCAATTTTTGTCTCAATCCTTTTTCTACCCTTCTAAATTCGACTTTGGTCACCAATGGCAATAAATGGCTTCTATATGGCAGCCTGTTTACGTCATCAAAAATACCAAATAGACGTAAACTTTTCGCCGATTCTACCGATAACGCTTTTTGAGGATTATTTTACGAACACAGAAAGGAGACCGGTATGGCTGGTATTGCTTCACTAGGCGTGGGCTCAGGGATGCCTCTTAGCCAAACATTGGCACAATTAGAGGCGTCGGAAAATAAACGCCTTGAACCCCTAGATAAACAGATGAAAAGCTACGAGGCGAAAATTACCGCTTACGGTAAAATACGCGGACAGCTTGATAAATTACAAAAAGCGTCTGAAGATTTAAAAAAATTCGATAAAATTGTTGCTACAAAAGTCGATGATGAGTTTGATGCTTTTAAAGTCACTACCGATGGTAAAGCCAGCGTGGGTAACTACACTGTTTCTGTTACCCAGTTAGCACAAGCTCAAACATTACAATCAACTAAAGTCTCTGATGTGAAAGAAACTTTAGGTGAAACCTTGGGTGAAGGTAATAAACGCACCTTAGTGATTACCCAAAAAGGTGAAAAAGAGCCATTACGTATTGAATTAGAAGATAAACAAACATCTATTCTCGAACTGCGTGATGCAATCAATAAAAAAGAAGGTAACGTCTCCGCCACGATTGTTAAGGCTAAAGATGGTGAAAACTATTTAGTCCTAACTTCTCGTAAAGAAGGCACAGACTCTAAAATGGAAATCACTGTTGAAGGTGATAATAAACTTAATGAGTTTTTAACAACTTCTTCTGCAAAAGGAATGAAAGAAATCGTTGAAGCAAAAAATGCAGATTTAACGATTAACGGAATTAAAATTGAACGCCAAACCAATGAGATAAAAGATGCCCCTGAAGGGATTGTTTTAAATTTAAAGAAAACGACTGACAGTAATAAAGATAATATTGATAAGCCTGAAATTATTAATGTTGCTCGTGATATTGAGCCGATGAAAAAAGCCATTAAGGCTTGGACAGACGCTTATAACGAGTTAAACAGCACCTACAAATCACTCACTAAATATACGCAAGTAGAAAAAGGTGAAGCGGCATCTAAAGATAATGGTGTATTACTCGGTGATAGCACCAGCCGTATGATTATGTCGGAGCTAAAAAGCTTTGTTACAAGCTCGCAAAGCACTTCAGAGTTAGATACCCTGAATAAAATGGGTATTAAATTTAAGGTTGATGGTTCTTTAGATATTGATAGCAAAAAACTCGATGAAGCGTTAAAAGAGAAACCTGCCAACGTGAAAGAGTTTTTTATGGGTGACGGTAAAGAAACAGGCTTTGGTACTCAAACCTATAATTACCTAAAGAAAACCCTGCAATCTAATGATGGTACTTTAGACATTGCCACTGATGGCGTGAAAAAACGCAAAAAAACATTAGATAGCCAA
Organism: Proteus sp. G2673; assembly: GCF_009915125.1. Taxonomy (NCBI): domain Bacteria; kingdom Pseudomonadati; phylum Pseudomonadota; class Gammaproteobacteria; order Enterobacterales; family Morganellaceae; genus Proteus; species Proteus sp. G2673. Next base: position 57,962 of record NZ_JAABLT010000019.1, on the reverse strand, counting down.
ATTAAAAACACCGAACGTAATATTGCGGCGACGATGGAACGTTATAAAAACCAGTTCCAACAGTTAGATAAAATGGTCAACTCCATGACTAACTCCAGTGCCTCAATCGGCCGTCTATTAATGTAATTTTTAAAAGTAGGATAATATGTATCAACAATCAGCCAGTAAAATGTATGCTCAAATCGACGTTGAAAGCGAGATTTTAAATGCCACGCCTTACCAGCTGATCCAGATCCTATTTAATGGGGCGCTAAGCGCCCTTCGCCGTGCATTAATATTAATGGAACAAGGAAATATCGCCGGTAAAGGCGAAAATATCTCTAAAGCCATTAATATTATTGGTAACGGATTAAAACAAGGTCTGGATAAAGAAAAAGGTGGTGAGCTTGCAGAAAATCTGGAGCTCCTTTATGACTATATGGTTAATCAGCTACTCGATGCTAACTTAAAAAATAACCCAGAAAAAATTCATGAAGTCATCAAGCTCTTAACTGAAATTTCTGATGCTTGGCAACAAATTGGCACACAGATTAATTCTTATTAAATTAGAGTGGACAACAATATGGATATTATGGCGGCTTACGAGCATGTTTTAAAATCAAGTGAGCAAATGTTAACGCTTGCCAAAGATCAGCAATGGGACAAGCTGATAGAAATGGAAATGGATTATTTAAAAAGCGTAGAAAAAATCACTAAGATGGTAAAACCTGCTGACGGTGAGCTGAGACTACAACAACGACTCACGGATATGCTAAAGAAAATCTTAGAGAACGAAAACGAGACGCGAAATTTATTACGGGCTCGTCTAGATGAGCTTGGCATATTAATAAGACAGACTGAACAAGAGCAGAGGGTACAGAATAGCTATGGTCAGTTTACAGAACATAGTTATTATCCTGATCTCAATCTTAAATAACTCTCCTCTGCGCCAAAAGCGGTTTTATTAGCTAATGGCGTCTTTACTTAGAAAAACTATCGCTTGTTATTCAGCTTAACTTGTTATCGGTAACGTTCTTTTTTTTCATTTATCAACTTACCCCCTTTCCTTTTTTTATGTTTTATTAGAGTAAAAATCGCCCACTAAACAGTGAGCGATACATTAATACATTATTGTGTGATCAATAAAATCTTATTTAATCACATCATAAAGTTGCAGATTAGATAAATAATCTGCAGTTAAACCTGCTGATGGATTATATTGTACGCCAAAGATCTCAGAGAATGCTTTACCCTCTTTACCTAGTGAAACCTTACGTTCATCTTTACCTGTGCTTTCATGGATAGAATAGGTTTTACGGCGCATGGCTATATATTTATCTGCATCATTAGCAATATCGGTGTGATAATCCGTAATTTGTGTATCCGTTAAGGCCAATTTATTAGCTAAATCACAACCCCAGCGGGTTAAACAGACTTCGGCAAAATGGCGAACCACTATACCCGGTGCATATAATGCATTTTCACCTTCACTACCATCAATAGACGCATTGCCCACTAATGTGGCATGGCGCCCTGAAATAGGGAAAATATGCATTTTAGTATCAGCAACAACAGTTGGGATCACGCAAGTAAATCCTTTAGAGCGCTCATCTCTTGCATAAAATCCGACATATTCTTTGACGTTTTTACCCAGTGACACTTTTTCAGGTTGAAAATTCAGTGGACCTGGAACGGGATCAATAGCAAAAATATTCACGGGGATATCTTTTAATTGAGGATCTGCCAACATCGCATTTGCTAGCATATGGCAAGTAATTCCTCCACGACTCCACCCCACTAAGTTAACTTGCGTTGGAATAATGCCATCTTTACGGAAGATACGAATAATTTGCTGTTGGAGTTGCTGTTGAGTGACATGGCGATCGCCATAGTCATATTTACGCCATAAAAAAGAGCCTGTGACTTTGACATCTTCAATAGGTATGCCCGCTTTTTTCAGTTGGTTATACTGCTGTTCTGTTAATTTTTCACGTTGCCAATCAAAGTGACCTTTCATTAAACAAAGTGCGTGATTAACATTTTCTTCCCAACCACTGCCAAATAACGAGCCTTTAATATCAGAGTAATTAGGGCTTTCAACCCATAAATCATCTTCTTGCAGATTACCACTACCTGGACCATCAACAATAAACCACTGTGCAAATTCTCGTCCTTGGTTGTTTTGCGCTAAAGTGGAGACTAATTCACCTTGCCAGAAGGTCGGATTATTATTATCAAATGAGTTTGAGCCAGTGCCACATAAATAAACGGTTAATACTGTCATAATTAAATTTCCTTTTATTAATAACTAAAAATCAAAATAATGATTTTTATTTCCTTGTATTGAGCTATTCCTTAGCCCACCAGCACATTAACCATAAGCATTTTTTTATTCAATGAGTAAAAATAAATTAGTAAAGCTGAGATCACATAATGGAACTTTATTTAGGTAAAAGAAATGAAAAAACTCTATCAGATCAATGTAATTAAATTTTATAAGTGGATACCTTACTTTTTTATTAATTCTATTAGTTAATCAGTTCATAAAAAAGTGCATTAAATAACCAAGTTTTAAATTTAAAATAAAAAAATCCCACATTAAATGAATGTAGGATTTCTATTAGGTTGATAGAATTTTTATAAACGATTAAAAGCCACAACTCTCACCGCAGGAATATCAGCTTGTGCTCCTTCAGCAACTTCCTGACATGCTTTATCTAACGCAATATGGGGTGTGATCCCACTTTCTGTTTCTACAATTTTATGTCCGGCGTAGGTATCACCATTTCTGGAACGCACTTTATACGCAATAAACCAATATTCCATATCATCACCGTTTACGTTATTAATCATGTAATTACCATAGCCGTTTATGACCCGCTTTAATGTGATAATAATCAATAATTTTTAGTTTAATAAAATCGTTTTATAAAAAGATGAACTTCATCGTAAGAAATTTAAGCGTACTCTTTCATTTCTGATTGCACTCATTTTTTATTTTTACTGTTTTTTCAAAGTGATCTAATTTATTCAGAATAATTATCAAGGTTTACCATAGAGTAATAAATTAAGTAACTTATTTAACCATTTGATTTTGATCTTTTTTGAAATATAAGAAGGGATAAAATAGCGAGTTGCTTTGATATAGATGTGAAAAAGCACACATCAATAAAATGATGTGTCTATTTTCTCTGTACAAATCGGGGCGCTCATCATCATAAATAGCAAACAATAGTATAAATATTCGAACGTTTAATCACATTCAAAAGCTTATATCATCTATTTAATGATATTGAACCATATGCCCCATTCTGTTTTGATTAGGTGCGTCTTTATTGCTATACAAATTGCTATACAAAAGAAAAGCAATCATTAACAAATGATGAGGCACTACACTTGCATACTCATAATTTCTTGATAAGCAGCAACGAGCTTATTACGCACTTGTATGCCCATTTGTAATGAGATACTGGATTTTTGCATATCTACCATCACATCGTTTAACTCGACTCCAGGTGTACCTAAGGTAAACGCTTGCACTTTGTTGGTTGCATTCACTCGGGTTTCATTAATTTTACCCACAGCTTGAACAAGCTGAGTAGCAAACCCTGCTTGTACTGGCTGGGGTTTTGCAATATTGGATGCTTGCAAAGTCTGGATTTGCATTTTATCCAGAACACTTTCAATAGCTGGAATTGACATATAAACCTCTGCGTTAATCATCTAATTCAATTACTGAATCAATGTCATAGTAAGGAAGTGAACCAACACGCTTACCGAGTTATACCCTAACACAGGGGCTTCATTCCAAAGCGAGTAATTAACGCAAAAGTTAAGGGCTAATTACGCCATTAAATGAAACGCAAAAGGCCAATAATGAGACACCTGAGAGTAGGTTTATTTATTTGCGTAAGGGGAGTCTGTTTTGTTACGCCACGCTTTTAGTATTCATCCCGAACTACAAGGCAAGGATTGTCTATGAATGCCGAAAAAACCGACGTTGTGAACCAGAAAAAGGGTTTTAACGCCATTATTAACCGGATAAAAGCCGATCCGAAAATTCCGCTCATTATTGCGGGCTCGGCGGCGATTGCCATTTTTGTTGCTGCATTTTTATGGTTACAAAGCCCTGATTATAAAGTGCTTTATAGTAATCTTAGCGATAAAGACGGTGGCGAAATTGTCACACAGTTAACACAAATGAACGTACCTTATCGCTTGTCACAAAATGGCTCAGCGATCATGGTGCCTGACAATCAGGTTCATGAATTACGCCTGAAACTCGCGCAAGCGGGACTTCCTAAAGGCGGTGCTGCCGGTTTTGAACTGTTAGATAAAGAAAAGTTCGGGATCAGCCAATTTAGTGAACAGATTAACTATCAACGTGCACTTGAAGGTGAGCTTGCTCGCACTATCGAGACATTAGGTCCTGTACAAAATGCTCGTGTTCATTTAGCACTGCCAAAACCATCTCTTTTTGTTCGTGAACAGAAATCCCCTTCTGCATCCGTTACGGTGGGTCTTTTACAGGGTAGAGCGCTGGATGAAGGTCAAATTAATGCCATCGTGCATATCGTTGCGAGCAGTGTTGCAGGTATGCCTGACAGCAGTGTGACTATCGTTGACCAAAGTGGCAAATTATTGACACAACCAGATGCATTAGGTCGTGATCTTAACTCTATCCAACTGAAATATGTTCAAGAGCTAGAAAGCCGTTATCAGCAACGTATTGAAACGTTATTAGGCCCAATTGTGGGTCGTGGAAACGTTCATGCACAGGTGACTGCTCAAGTTGACTTCTCTCATACAGAAGAAACAGCGGAAGAGTACAAACCAAATCAGCCACCAAATCAAGCCGCCGTGCGTTCAAAACAATTGAGCCAAAGTGAGCAAAATGGTGGCATGTTAGCGGGCGGTGTCCCCGGTGCATTATCTAATCAACCTGTTGCTCCACCACAAGCGCCGATTGAAACGCCAAAGGCACAAGAAGGTGAAAAAACAGAGGGTACCAATGCAACGGGTACTAATCGCTCATTAACGCGCAATCCAAACAGCAATAGCCGTTTAGATGAAACAACCAACTATGAAGTTGATCGCCGAATTCGCCATATCAAACGCCCTGTCGGTAATGTCGAACGTCTTTCTGTTGCTGTTATTGTGAACTACAAAACAGTTGAAAATAAGAAAGAAGCTGCTGAAGGCGAAGAGCCTGTTGTTGAAACTAAACTTGTTCCGCTAACTGATGAGCAAATCCAGCAAATTGAAGGACTTGTTCGTGAAGCGATGGGCTATTCCCAAGAACGTGGTGACTCTTTAAGTGTCGTAAACTCACAGTTCAACGATATTGAAGAGAAAGTGATCACGGTTCCTGTATGGGAAAATCCTGAAATTCTTGCGAAAGCATTAGATTTAGGTCGCTGGTTATTACTTATCATCATCGCATGGATCTTATGGCGCAAACTGGTGAAACCACAGATTGAAAAACGCCGTGAAGCTGAAGCTGCTGCACAGAAAGCCGTGCTGAAAACCAAGCTACAAGTTAAAGATGATGTAGATGAAGCAGAATTAGATGACGAAGCAAGACGTAAACAAGCACGTAAACGTGTCAGTGCCGAATTGCAAAGCCAACGTATCCGTGAAATGGCAGAGAAAGATCCTCGTGTCGTTGCAATGGTAATTCGTGAATGGATGAGTAAAGAGCAATGAGTAATAACTTAACTGGAACCGAAAAAAGCGCCGTTATGTTACTAACACTCGGTGAAGACCGGGCGGCGGAAGTATTTAAGCATCTAAGTACACGTGAAGTTCAACAGCTGAGTATTGCAATGTCATCAATGCGCCATATCTCAAATCAGCAATTGATTGATGTTATGGCAAGCTTTGAAGAAGACGCTGTTCAATATGCAGCGTTGAATGTGAATGCGAACGATTATTTACGCTCAGTTCTTGTTAAAGCCTTGGGTGAAGAACGTGCAAATAATCTATTAGATGAGATCTCAGAAACTCGCGAAACAACAACGGGTATCGAGACACTTAACTTTATGGAGCCACAAATGGCTGCCGATATTATCCGCGACGAACATCCGCAGATTATCGCAACCATCTTGGTTCACCTCAAACGGGGCCAAGCAGCAGATATTCTTGCCCTGTTTGATGAGAAATTACGTAATGACGTGATGTTACGTATCGCAACATTTGGTGGTGTTCAACCGTCAGCATTAGCAGAGTTAACTGAAGTACTGAATAACCTGCTTGATGGTCAAAACCTCAAACGCAGTAAAATGGGTGGTGTTCGTACTGCTGCTGAAATCATCAACTTGATGAAGAGTCAGCAAGAAGAGAATGTCATTACTGCGGTTCGCGATTACGACGGCGAATTGGCACAAAAAATTATCGACGAAATGTTCCTGTTCGAAAACCTTATCGATATCGACAACCGTTCTATCCAGCGCATTCTGCAGGAAGTGGAATCCGACTCCTTGGTTGTGGCATTGAAAGGATGCGATCAAGAGCTGCGCGATCACTTCCTCAACAATATGTCGCAACGTGCTGCTGAAATCATGCGTGATGATTTGAATTCTCGCGGCCCTGTTCGTATGTCTCAAGTGGAAGCAGAGCAGAAAGCAATTCTGCTTGTGGTACGCAAATTAGCAGAGACTGGAGAGGTTGTTCTTCATGGAGGAGACGATACCTATGTCTGATAAACATACTGATACTAACTGGAAGCCTTGGGTTCCCAAAGAACTCACTGATTGGGCATTAACTGTCGAGGAAACGGCAGAAGACGAAAAGGAAGTCGAAAAACAGGAAAAAGAAGTCGTTCAGCAACAGAAAGTTCTTGAGCAAATTAATATGCTTGATGACATGAAAGAAAAGGCTCAGAAATTGGGCCATGCTGAAGGCTTTGAGGCAGGGAAAAACCAGGGTTATCAGGAAGGCTATCAGGCTGGATTACAATCAGGTATTGAAGAAGGTATTCGCCAAGGCATTGCTCAACAATCACCATTAATTAATGAGTGGCAAGGGTTGTTAGCTGAATTTAGGCACTCTTTAAATGGGTTAGACAGTGTTATTGCTTCGCGTTTAATGCAAATCGCCCTCACTGCGGCAAAAGAAGTTCTCGGTCAGCCTGCGGTTTGTGATGGTTCTGCATTACTGGCGCAAATAACTTTAATGTTGCAACAAGAACAAATGTTCTCAAGCAATCCACAGTTACGAGTGAATCCAAAACATATTCCACAAATTGAAAAAGAACTGGGTGATTCCCTTTCTGCTCATGGTTGGAAAGTGGTTGCCGATAACAGTATTCATGTGGGTGGATGCCGTGTTGTAACAAATGATGGCGATCTTGATGCCACGATTGCAACTCGTTGGCATGAGCTTTGCCGTCTTGCTGCACCGGAGGCGTTGTAATGACAGCAAGATTGGGGCGTTGGTTAGAAAAACTCAGTGAAGCAGAAGCGCGTTTAAATAAAATTCCGCGTGTACGTCAATATGGTCGTTTAACCAGAGCTACAGGTTTAGTCATGGAAGCTAAGGGGCTTGTTATGCCTCTTGGCTCTACATGTTTAATAGAACGTACTATCGGTAAAACGGTTGAAGAAGTCGAAAGCGAAGTGGTTGGGTTTAATGGTAGCCAGATGTTGTTAATGCCTTTACAAGAAGTGGAGGGATTAACACCAGGTGCTCGTGTTTATGCACAAGCCACACCCGGTGGTGAAAATGAAGGCCGCCAATTACCACTAGGTGATGCGTTATTAGGACGTGTTTTAGATGGTTCTGGTTACCCTTTAGATGGTTTACCACCACCGGATACAGGTTATCGTGCCCCACTCATTACGCCACCGATCAACCCACTACAACGTACCCCTATTACTGATGTACTGGATGTGGGCGTGCGTGCAATCAATTCACTGTTGACCGTAGGTCGTGGTCAGCGTATGGGGCTGTTCGCTGGCTCTGGTGTAGGTAAAAGTGTGCTATTAGGCATGATGGCACGTTTTACTCAAGCGGATGTCATTGTTGTTGGCTTAATCGGTGAACGTGGTCGTGAAGTTAAAGACTTTATCGAGAATATCCTTGGTACTGAAGGCTTAGCTCGTTCTGTTGTTGTTGCCGCCCCCGCAGACGTATCACCACTGCTTCGTATGCAAGGGGCTTCTTATGCCACACGTATTGCTGAAGATTTTCGCGATAGAGGTAAACATGTCCTGTTAATTATGGACTCACTCACCCGTTACAGTATGGCACAACGTGAAATTGCTCTTGCTGTTGGTGAGCCACCTGCAACCAAAGGTTATCCACCTTCTGTCTTTGCTAAATTGCCCGCACTGGTCGAACGTGCAGGAAATGGCGTTGATGGTGGCGGTTCTATCACGGCTTTCTATACTGTTTTAACAGAAGGTGATGACCAGCAAGATCCTATTGCAGATTCTGCACGTGCGATTTTAGATGGCCACATTGTGCTTTCGCGTTCTCTTGCAGAATCTGGGCACTACCCTGCTATCGATATCGAAGCTTCTATTAGCCGTGCAATGACGTCACTGATTGATAAAACACATTATCGTCGCGTACAAATGTTTAAACAGCTTTTATCTAATTATCAACGTAACCGCGATTTAATTAACGTAGGTGCTTATGCTGCGGGTAGTGATCCTATGCTTGATAAAGCCATTGCTCTTTATCCATCTCTCGCGAAGTTCTTACAACAAGATATCCAAGAGCAATGCAGTTATCAAAGTGCATGTGAGCAACTTAATCAACTGATCACAATAAACTAATTCTGAACATAATCAGAGAAAGTAAAGAGGGTTCCAATGCGGGAGCAGTCACCTTTAGTGACACTGAGAGAACTGGCACAGACAGCGGCTGAACAAGCCGCTATTCAACTGGCTCAGGTCCGGCAGAGTCATCAACAAATGGAACAACAACTCAATATGTTGATTGGGTATCAGGATGAATACCGTGTACGTCTAAATGAAACGTTAAATTTAGGGGGGATGTCGTCAGCATCGTGGCAAAACTACCAACAATTTCTCAAAACGCTCGAATTGACTATCGAACAACATAAACAGCAACTTCAACATTGGCAGGCGCAACTCGATCTTGCAACTGAACAATGGAGAGAAAAACAGCAACGACTCAATGCATTTGAGACTTTGGAGCAACGCGCTGAAGATAGCCGTAAGCGACATCTTGATCGTATTGAACAGAAACAAATGGATGAGTACGCACAGCGTAGTACTTTACGGAGAACAACTTGATGGAGATAACGCTTCTGACCATGGATGTCGCTGCAGCCTCTCCGGGAACGACATCTGCTTCAAATAGTCAACCCGGTGATAATGCCCCGACATTTGCTCAGCTTTTGGGCTCTCAACCTCAAAATGCGCAGAGTGATAAAAAAACAGCCAATATCACAAATCATTCAACAAAAGAAAATAAGGCGCATTCACACTCTGATGAAGACAAAACAAAAGAAGACGGTAGTCATCTTGCGTCTGCCACTACAGAACCTAGTGTGATAGAAGATTCATCTCTTGAGAAATCTCAATTGGCTCTTACTTTGCCAGATAATGAACAATTTGCGGCTATTGTTGAAAATAAAAATCCTTCTTTATTAATGTCAGCAGAAGAGCTTGCTGCCGAACTGCCGGTTCAATTAGCAGGATTACCGGGATTAAAACGCCTAACCCTTCCTTCAGAACAACTGACTCAAGCATTACAACAGCATCAATCAGTTAAAGGTGATGAAGGCTTAGCCTCGTTAGCGCGTACTCTTTCAAAAGATAGCGATATGTCGGAATTCAACCTTGCCGACAAGCTCAATCTATCAAAATCAGATGAAAAGTCCTTGTTAACCCAGCTACGACCAGAAGCAACAGCATTAGCAACAGAAAGTACACTTGTCGGTGCTAATCAGACAGAAAAACCTTCTGCGAAAAAAGGAGATAGCGTCGCAACGCTTTTAACGCCAACAGCCGAAAAAGTGAATGCATTGCTAAACAGCGATAAGCAAGTTACAAATGCAAAATTAGCGGATAATGTTGCTCAGCAAATAGTAACAAGTAATCGCGTTGTAGAAAGCGATCTTCACAGTACACTTTCTACCTCTTCTTCTTTGGCTTCACAAGGCATTACGGGCCATGCTCACTCATCAACACAACCACAAATGCAATTTTCACCGATGGCAACACAGGTACTCAATGCACAAGTGGGAACACAAGAGTGGCAACAGCAACTCAATCAACAAATTGTGATGTTTAGCCGTAATGGCTTACAAAAGGCAGAGCTACGCTTACACCCTGAAGAGCTAGGTTCATTACATATCCGCATGAAAATAGAAGATGGGCAAGCACAGCTACACCTAGCTTCACAAAACGGCCAAGTTCGTTCTGTATTAGAAAATGCCATGCATCAATTGCGTCAAGCGCTCTCTGAAAATGGGATCCAGCTCACGCAGAGTCAGGTGTCTAGCGACACTAATGACAGTTGGCAACAACAAAATATGTCAGATTCCTCTCAATTTAGTGGAGATGGTGCCGATAATCATCAAGGAAGCGAGGGTAATTCACTGCAATTAGCCTCTGAAACGGCACTACAAAAGATAACGCTTACGCCTCAAGAATTAGCATCTGCTCGTGGTGGTGTTGATATTTTCGCCTAATACAAATGTATTGGGAGGACACACTATGTCAATAAACGTAAGAGTTAATGGTTTTTTCCCTATCTGTTTCTGCAATTAAAAAACAGAAATAGCGGGATAATTAAGGTTGATTTAGATGGATATGGAAGTCCACAACAGTGAACACGTATCCACTACAAAACAGGAATTTAACTGTCCATGTCTAATTACAGCAATGAACGTAAAAGCTATAGCTTAATTCTGATCATCGTACTATTGGTGATCGCCATTATTGCAGCGGCATTCGGTGGATATAGTTGGTGGGCATTGAAGCATGCTAAATCAGGTTCAGCGGGCACAAGTCAGCAAAAAGTTATACCAGCACCCGTTTTTATGTCATTAGAACCCTTTACGGTAAATCTAATTGATGACGAAGAACACTTAGACAGAGTGCTCTACATAGGGATCACATTAAGATTACATAATGAAGACACTCGTAAGCGTCTACATGATTATTTACCTGAAGTTCGTAGCCGCTTGTTATTACTGCTTTCTCGTCAACAGGCTAATAAGCTCGCGACAGACAATGGAAAACTCCAGCTAATGACGGATGTAAAAGAAACGCTGAGACCGACTCTCGTACCGGGAGAATCAGAACAGATCCTCTCCGATGTACTGTTTACCACGTTTATTCTGCGATAATCATTATGAGCGATAATATCCTTTCACAGGCAGAGATTGATGCTCTGCTGAATGATGACACATCAGGTGACGACGCCAAAAAAAGCGCGAACAGGGAACCTGCGATAGCGAAGGATCCGAATGAACCGGATATTCAGCCTTATGACCCCAACACGCAACGTCGTGTGGTTCGAGAACGTTTACAGTCGTTAGAGATTATTAACGAACGCTTTGCGCGTCAATTTCGTATGGGGCTGTTTAACATGCTTCGTCGGAGTCCTGACATTACTGTTGGTGGCATTAAAATTCACCCATATCACGACTTTGCTCGTAATTTACCTGTGCCAACGAACCTTAACTTGGTGCATTTAAAGCCTTTACGAGGAACAGCATTATTTACTTTTGAACCCAATCTGGTTTATATCGCGGTAGATAACCTGTTTGGTGGTGATGGCCGTTTTCCAATCCCTGTGGAAGGGCGTGAATTTACCAACACAGAGCAACGGATCATCAACAAAATGTTGAAATTGGCACTTGATGCCTACCGTGATGCTTGGGATTCCATATTTAAAATTCAGGTGGAATATGTTCGTTCTGAAATGCAGGTGAAATTTACCAATATCACCTCATCACCGAATGACATTGTTGTTACGACACCTTTTCAGGTAGAAATTGGTTCCATGGTTGGGGAATTTAGTATTTGTATTCCATTTGCCATGATTGAGCCATTACGTGAACGACTGATCAATCCACCAATTGAAAATGTTCGTCAAGAAGATGGGGTTTGGTTAGATAGTTTAGTCAACCAAGTTCAGCATTCAGAGCTTGAACTGGTCGCAAACTTTACTGACATCCCACTGCGCTTATCAAAAGTGTTAACACTTAAAGAAGGGGATGTTATCCCGATTGATAAACCAGAAAGATTGATTGCACATGTTGATGGTGTGCCCGTATTAACAAGCCAATACGGTACAGTAAATGGGCAATATGCCCTTCGTGTTGAACACCTAATTAACCCTGTTTTAAACGCTCTGGATGAGGAACAAACCAATGAGTGATGCAAATCGCCCAACTGATAATTCACAATCGGCTGAGGATATGTGGGCTGATGCAATGGAACAGCAAACTGGTAAAAGCCAGGATAATAGTTCCGATCTATTTGAACATCTTTTACCTGAAGACGACACACTGAACCATCTATCTGACATTAATTTGATTATGGATATTCCTGTCAAATTAACAGTAGAGTTAGGTCGCACCAAAATGACCATTAAAAAATTACTTAGCCTGTCACAAGGTTCTGTCGTTTCACTGGATGGTTTAGCTGGTGAGCCTCTTGATATTCTTATCAATGGCTATTTAATCGCTCAAGGTGAAGTTGTGGTTGTTTCTGATAAATATGGTATTCGCATTACCGATATCATTACACCATCAGAACGTATGCGTCGCCTGAGCCGTTAATCTATGGAACAGCTTCCTTCCTTTTCCAGCCAAGGTGCGGTAAATACTACCGCACCCGCTACAACACAAACAGTTCAAACACCTACACAACCGTTGCCTGTAGGTCAAAGCCTTGCTCAAGTTAGCACGGCACTTGCAGGCATCATCGTTCTTATTATTGTTGCTATGTGGTTATTTCGCCGTTTTGGCTTTAGCCGAGGTTCATTTAAAGGAACAACAGCACAACTTAGCGTCAAAGCAAGTTGTTCATTAGGTGCGAAAGAACGTGTGGTGGTGGTTGAAATAGAACAGGAATGGCTCGTATTAGGGGTAACTGCATCGCAGGTAAATCTGCTGCATAAATTACCCGTTCCTGATAAAGCCTCGCAGGAAGCGACCTCATCACCAACATCACCCTTGTTTACTCAAATATTACAAAAAACGCTAAAGCGAGATAAAGGCAACTCATAATGCATCAGTGTGTCACTTTTTTTAACGCATTAAAGCGTTGGCGTCTCTTCGCTAGTGTGCTGGTTTTACTCTTGTTACCTACCAGTGCGTTTGCCCAATTTCCGGGTATTATTACACAGCCTTTACCGGGTGGAGGTCAAAGTTGGTCACTGCCAGTACAAACCTTAATCTTCATTACAGCATTAGGCTTTATTCCTGCTGTTTTGCTGATGATGACAAGTTTTACCCGTATTATTATTGTCCTTGGATTATTACGTAATGCTTTAGGTACACCTTCTGCCCCGCCAAACCAAGTAGTTCTTGGTTTAGCATTATTTATGACATTTTTCATTATGGCACCCGTTTTTGATAAAATTTATCAAGATGCCTATATGCCATTTACTGAAGATCAAATTACCTTTGAGCAAGCCTTAGAAAATGGTTCAAAACCTCTACGTCAGTTTATGATGCAACAAACTCGTGAAACTGACTTGGCTCTGTTTGCTCGTCTTGCCGATGCACCTGCATTTGAAACTCGCGAAAGTGTACCTATGCGTATTTTGGTACCTGCATATATTACCAGTGAACTAAAAACCGCTTTTCAAATCGGTTTTATGATTTTTATTCCTTTTCTTATTATCGACTTAGTTGTCGCCAGTGTGTTGATGGCGCTAGGTATGATGATGGTGCCACCAGCCACAGTTTCATTGCCATTTAAACTGATGCTTTTTGTTTTAGTCGATGGCTGGCAATTAATACTAGGCTCGCTTGCACAAAGCTTTTTTAATTAGCGCAGAGGTAACCCCATGACACCAGAATCCGTCTTAGCACTAGGTACTGAAGCGATGAAAATCGCTTTATCACTAGCAGGCCCTCTTTTATTGTCCGCTCTGGTAACGGGTCTTGTGATCAGTATGCTTCAAGCTGCAACACAAATAAACGAAATGACATTATCGTTTATTCCAAAAATTCTTGCTGTATTAGTCGCTATTTTAGTTGCGGGTCCTTGGATGTTAAGTTTACTTGTCGATTATATGCATAACCTATTTACAGGCATTCCAGGGATGATTGGTTAATAGCAATGATAACCCTGACCAGTGAAATGCTTAGCGGCTACATTAGTGATTTTTTCTGGCCATTTGTGCGAATACTCGCCCTTTTTAGCACCGCACCGCTATTTAGTGAAAAACAAACACCTAAAAAATTTCGTATTGCACTCGCTTTTTTAATTACTGCATTAGTCGCACCAGGCTTACCGCAAAGTCATGTGCCTTTATTCTCGCTTATTGCCTTTTGGGTACTGTTACAACAAATTTTGATTGGCACCATTCTCGGGTTATCAATGCAGTTGGCGTTCGCTTCTGTTCGTCATGCTGGTGAAGTGATTGGTTTACAGATGGGGCTTTCATTCGCTACCTTTGTCGATCCATCAGGTGGCCCTAACATGCCTATTCTGGCACGTATTTTTAATATGCTAACAATGCTATTATTTATGGTCTTCGACGGTCATTTATGGCTATTATCTATATTAGTTGATACATTCTATGTTGTTCCTATTGGAAATCAGACCTTTAACTCATTAGGCATATTAACTTTAGTTCAAAGTGGTGGGACTATATTTATCAACGGTATGATGTTAGCCATGCCATTAATCACTCTACTTTTAGTGCTCAACCTTTCATTAGGTATTTTAAACCGTATGACACCACAGCTTTCTGTTTTTGTGGTCGGTTTCCCACTAACATTAACCATTGGTATGCTAGCGCTATCAATGATCATGCCCGCTCTTCCTGTCTTTACTGAGCGTGTCTTTAGCGATACATTTAATCGCATCACCTTAATACTACAGCAGCTGGTTTCTTGACATAAGACTGATTAAAAATACATACGATGGGCCTTTTCAATAATAAAATTGACAAAAGGCACTTTTATTAAACATTAACATTATTATTGACAACACATTCATACTTGAATTAATGAGAATATTTATTTCATATAAAGCCATATATTAAATTTTCATAGACAATAATAATTCGCTATAAAATAATTTATTTATTAGTTATTTAATTAAAAAGAATAAAAATAAAAGCCATACCTATTTCTACATTTTTTTATTTTCATACTCTCGTATAACATGACAATAAAAATCCTCCCAGTTTTTATCTAGCGTTTGTAATATGAAATATAATGTTTCAATATTAACACTCGTCTCTGCATTTTCATATCTTGATATTTGTTGCTGACTGACATTCAATAGTAGCCCTAATTGCTCACCTGACAATGATTTATTTATACGCGCTTTTTTTATATACTTCCCGATTATTTTACGTAATGGTTCGTTACAATGCTTTCTCATATTAATAACCTATTCTTTTATATATCATTGAATAAAATTTATAGAAAATAAAAATATAATCATTCTAATTTAGAAAACCTAACATTTCTAAATTTTCACTTAAAATACAATTTTATATATTTATAATTATTTATTATTAGAAAAATAAATTTTTTACAATATAAATTTATAAATATTCACTGTAAATACGCTATTATCAATCAATAACTCAACGCTTGATAGGATACATCTATTAATCTATCAAAATAGATCGTTATACACTATTAAAAATAGTTAAAAAAACTTATTTATCAAATAGATAATTAAATACAGAAGAGAAAATTATCCTTTTTTCATAAATATTAGCTTTACTTAATCTTTAATGACTTATTTTTAAACAAAACTTAAAGAATAATAACTAATTTTATATCGAATTAATGAATAAAATATATATCAAGAATAAAATAAAAATAATATCCATTGACTTATCCGAATGAATTATAATTGATCATCCTTAAAAGAACGTCTTTATTAGATATTCTTTTTCCTTTTTAAATCAATAATGTAAATTAAAAAAAGAAAATCATATTATGACGAGTGATAAATTAACTTATATAGTTTATACACACAACGACTCCTGTTAGGATTTATCTTAATTGAAGTTTAATAACGATATTACTTTCAAAGTTGGAATGTTAAAACAAAAAAACAAATAACATACGTAAAATAAGATGATAAGAAATCGAGTTTATTCTGCAAGGAATATCCACACAAAAAGGCAGGATATAAAATTAGATGTGGTAAAATCACATTAGATAACTGGATAAAGCAAAGGAATTTAAAAAACAATGACGAGGTACATCTCATATTTTGTCGTTTATAAATAAAATAATTACTATGTTATCTAGACTTACTGTTAATATCATTTCAATGGGAAAGGCCTTGATGCTAATTTATTATAAAAAGTAGTTTCACAATATTTCATATTGCCAAAAATATTGGCGTCAAGCTAATTATGATTGATACCTTTATAAAAAATATAAAACGGCTTTATCATGGTTTTGAAGTTTCATCAGCAAAACACTTTATTTCTAATATTAAAAAAATGAACTTATCAATTGTATTCAATAAACAATAAAAAAAACCCCCTGATAAATCAATATCAGGGGAGATATCAAAATGTCGCGAAACAGTACGATAAAAATTAGCGATACATCTTGAACATCGACATCTCTTTCATGTCGTTAAAAACTTTATAAGAAGCCTGTAAGACAGACTCTTCTTGATAATAATCAGAAATTGCTTGTGTCCAATCTAAGTCACGCAACTCGCTTAAACGTTTTGCATTTCTTAAAGAGGTATCTGCCCCCAAATCATCTAAATTATCAAGCTCTTGAAGTTGTAAACCTAATTTGGCTTCTACACTAGAAATGTTATTTAAAGTTGCACGGTTAACACGGTTTGCAGCATCAATTTTATCTAATGCTGCATCACGATCTGCTTGTGGTTTACCTGTTAAAGGTTCACGTAACGCTGTAATAGCATTATCAAGTGCATTAAAAATATCAGGCTCTGTCCCTTTACCACCTGAAGATTGTAATGTTTCAATTCCAGTGAAGTTGGTCGTCATTTCAATATTGCTATCTACTTTTTGGGTAATTTGCTTGTCGCCACCTTGATAGGTGATTTTACCCGTTGCATCAGCAACAAAAGGCGGTTTATCTGATTGGAAACCGGCAAAAATATAACGCCCCACACCATCTTTTGTATTACCAATACCCACTAATTGATCTTTTAAACCTTGTAATTGATCAGCAAGAGATGAACGGTCTTCATCACTAAGCGTGGCGTCATTACCCGCAGCAACCAGTGTTTCTTGAATTTTGGTGGTGATATTCACCATTTGACTCGCTAAACTCATTTGCAATGACATGCTGTTTTTTGCAAATCCGCGCGCTGTTGCATACTGTTGGTTACGTGATTCAGATTGTTTCACCATTACCGCTTGAGAAGCCGCCATGGGATCATCTGAAGGCTTTTCAACGCGACGACCACTTGAAATTTTATTTCCTTCAGTCATCCATTTGCTTTGCGAGCCAGTGATATTATCCACACGCTGACTAAAAATTTGATTTGAACTTAAACGCACCGTGTTATTCCTTATTCTGATGAAGGGTTACTTAGAAAACTTGCATAATCGCATCAAACATACTGTTTGCAGTTTGAATAACTTTCGCATTTGCCATGTAGTATTCTTGAATGCGATACATCTCACCGTACTCTTCATCCAAGTTCACACCAGAAACAGACTGCTGTTGTTCGACAATACTTTTAGTGATAGAAACCTGAGCATCAAAATCAACTTGCGCGGTATTCACTTTATTACCCACCATACTGATCAGTGAGCCATAACCACCTGCAATCGTTGTTTTACCATCAATCACTTTTTGGTCTGGTAAATCAAACAATTTTTTCATGTTTTCGTTATCACTTGGTGCCGTTGTTCCATCCGCGTTTAGCGAGCCAGCTGCCGCTATCTTGCTTGGATCAGTCACTGCAACTTCCATACCAGCAATAACATTACCGACAGATTGAACAATAATAGAATCTTCTTTTTGTGCTGTACCATTGATTTTGATACTCATGCCTTCGAATTCTAATTCGCCCGTTGCGCTTACTTTTGCATTAACTTTACGACCGCCCGGCTCTACCGTAACATCCCACTTACTACCATCATATTTAACAGTATAATCAGCCGCTTTCACTGCTTTGGTATCGGTATATTTGACATCAAAGGTAGCGTCACCTTTATTCTTACCGTTAGGCATAACATGAGCGCCACCAAGTTCGAAGAACTTCTCACCGTTTTTACCATCTAAATCAAAACCTTGCTCATGCTGCTTATTAAATTGATCACCTAATACTAACGCTAATTGATTTAATTGGTTACGGCTTGGATCTAACACTTCTTCACGGCTACGATACGCGCCGCCAAGTTCGCCACCTTTAATACGTTTTGCATCTACTTCGCGAACTTCATCAATGCCATTACTATAACCAAGAACAAGACGTTCACTATTTTTATTAGATGGAATAGCAGAAACTTCATAAGAGCGAGTACCAGATACTAATGGCAGACCATTAGCAAACGTGACGTTAACAAAACCACCATCTTGTTGAGTCACTTGAACATCAACCAGTGTGTTTAACTCTTGAATTAAACGATCACGTTGGTCTAATAAGTCGTTAGGATCAGCGCCATTGAAGCCTTTAGAACGACTAATTTCGTTATTTAGTTTTGCGATCTGTTTTGTATATTCATTGATATTTTTAGAGGTATTTGTCACCTGACTATTAATATCTTTTTCTAAATCACGCAATGATTGGTCTGCTTTAGCAAACATATTCACCATGGCTTCCGCTTTACCAATTACCGTTGTACGCGCAGGGTTGTCTTCGGCATTATTGGTTACGTTTGGTAAGCTAGTAAAAAATTCGTCAATCGCACTGGAAACGTCATTTCCTTTATCTGCTAACAAATCATTGATTTGTGAGATATTTTTGGTATAGCTATTAAGTGCGCTTTGTTTTGACATTGCACGGTTCATTTGACCGGCAAGAAATTCGTTATACTCACGATGAATACGGCTAACATTAACACCATTACCGATATAACCATTACCGGTCATTGTGCCGCTGTTTTCATTAAAAACAGTCATTTGACGGTTGTACCATTTTACATTTTGGTTAGCGATGTTATTACTCACAGTGCTCATCGCAGCTTGTGCCGCATTAAGTCCGCTCATCGCTGTATTAATTAAACTGTTGGACATTTGTCTATCCTTTTACGTTTAGTCATCACCCGTATGCACGGAGCATAGCTGGCAAGTTGGAATGAATGCTCTGGTCTTTATTATCGGTACTTCCCCTCTAAACTTGAGGGGAAAGCATTAAAATAGATCGCTTAAATCGTGAGTATAAGTTTTAGCAACTTGCTCACCGCTTCCTTTTAATTGGCCAATGATTGAAACCAGTTTTTTCGCATAACCTGGATCGGTGGCATAACCCGCTTCTTGGATGCGATAAGCAGCTTGTTCTGGGGTTTGAGCTTGAGGCACTTTTGCGTAACGAGGACTTTCAGTAATCAATCGGAGATAATCTTGAATGGCTTCAACATAAGAGCCATAAACGCGGAAATTATCCCGCATTTTAATTGACTTACCGTCAATCACTTCAGTTGTCATGATATTTGTGACAGGCCCTTTCCAGCGACTTCCTGCTTTAATACCAAACAGGTTATAACTTGGTTTACCATCACCCGTTAGGATCTCACGTTTTCCCCAGCCTGATTCAAGCGCGGCTTGAGCAACAACTAAAAGATGGTGTACACCCGTGCCTTCTGTCGCTTGTTTAGCAGGCCCTAACAATTTTGATGCAAAAGAAGCACTGCTTTCAGATAACCCTTTAAGCTTACCAATCGTACTTTCAATTGCATTTTGATAAGGCTGCATTGCACGATAAATTTGCCCCAAAGCTTGTGTTGGCATGGATTGAAAAATATCACTGCCATCTAATGGCATTGGTGTTTTACCCGCCATTTCACTTGGGTCCATCGTGACTTTGGCAGAAAGTTGTTTTTCTATCATGTCAGCAAAGCCCAAGCCTTTTTGTGATAGGTCTTGAGCGATTTGTTGATCATAAAGTGAGGTGTACATCTTGGTACTTTCTGAATTAAACATGCTCTCTTGAGGTATTGCATCGCGCATGCTCTTTAACATCATTTGAACAAAAACACCTTCAAGTTGTTGCGCCACTTGGCGCAACCCTTGCTGATCAGCATTTTGTCCAACCTGATATTTAAGTTTATTCAATGCATTGCTGTCATATGCCGGAGTAGAAACGTTCGGCATTGAAGAAAGCAGAGATAAATCTTTCATCAGATAATCTCCAATCTCGCACGTAAGCAACCCGCGCTTTCCATTGCCTGCAATATCGACATTAAATCAGTTGGTGTTGCACCTAATGCATTTAATGTACGAACCACTTCGTTTAGGCTTGCGCTTGCATTCACTTGCTGTAATGAGCCACCTTGTTCACTCATATTCACGCTAGTATTCCGTGTTACAACAGTGCTACCACCCGCAAATGGGGTATTAGGTTGGCTTACATTGACTTGGCTATCAACCGTAACGGAAAGGTTGCCTTGTGCAATCGCACAACTTCCTAATGTCACATCACGATTCATCACAACTGAACCCGTTCTGGCATTAATGATCACTTTCGCATCAGCAACAACACGTTTAATTTCAAGGTTCTGAACTTCAGCCAAGAAACGGACTTGTTCGCTTTTACCAATAGGAACACGTAATTGAACGGTACGAGCATCTAAAGGAATAGCCGTTCCCACACCACGTAATTTATTAACGGTATCAGAGATATGTTGTGCCAATGTGAAGTTTTCTTCATTTAGTTGTAGATTTAGCAGACCTGTTTGGCCAAATTGCGAAGGCAACTCACGTTCAATGATAGCGCCACTACTAATGCGCCCACCCGCTAGCTGGTTAACTTTAACACTATTACCCCCCGCAGATGCGCCTGCTCCTCCGACAACAATATTGCCTTGTGCTAAAGCATAAATCTGATTATCAACACCTTTTAATGGTGTCATCAGCAACGTACCACCACGTAAGCTTTTGGCATTACCTAAGGATGAAACAACGACGTCGATTGATTGCCCTGTACGACCAAAAGGCGGTAATTTTGCTGTTACCATCACCGCAGCAACGTTTTTCAATTGCATATTGGTGCCGGGTGGTACTGTGATCCCCAATTGTGAGAGCATGTTATTCAGACTTTGTGTGGTAAACGGGGTTTGCATTGTTTGGTCACCCGTTCCATCTAATCCCACGACCAAACCATAACCAATCAGCGCATTTTCTCTTACCCCTTCAACAGAGGTGAGATCTCTGATCCGTTCGGCATGAGCGGAAAAACCGACACATGTCATCACGATAAAGAAAAGGCTCATCGCTATTTTTTTCATCTGGACCCTACTCATTAAAAAGGTGATACATTTAAGAAGAAGCGTTGTAGCCATCCCATAGATTGAGCTTCATTGATATAACCGTCTCCGATATATTCAATACGAGCATCAGCAACTTGGGTTGAATTTACGGTATTGGAACCACTAATTGTTCTTGGATTCACCACACCTGAAAAACGGATAAATTCAGTACCTTGATTGATAGCAATTTGCTTTTCACCAATAACGTGCAGGTTACCATTGGCAAGAAGCTGATCGACGGTAACAGTAATGGTGCCTTTAAAGGTATTGTTCGCATTTGCGCCACCTTTACCGCCAAAGTCACTGTTTCCTTCCATTCCCATATCAGCGCGATTATTACCAAACAACCCTTCTAAGAATCTTGGGGTGATCGAAGCAAGGAACCCAGCTTTACCATTACGGCTTGCATTAGCAGATGAGTTTTTGCTTGCACTGACATTTTCTTGCAACGTGATCGTCAGCGTGTCACCTATATTTCGAGGGCGTCTATCTTCAAATAAAGGTTGATAGCCAAAATAAACAGGCTGAGTTGCCTGAAAAATAGAGCCATTTGGTGCAGGTGCTGTTGGTGCCGTTGGAACCGCCGTTGTGTTACCTTCTACCAACGGTTTTTTCGGTATATGTGCGCATCCCGCCAGTGTCAGTACCAACAGGGCGGTACCTAAACGTTGATGACGACGCCATCTGACACTAAGCTTTCTTGCCCCAGAATTGTCAGTAATGACCTTTGTATCCATCTTCGATACTCTTTTAGTAATATGCCTGACAGGAAACCCTGTCAGGCTAATGAACAAACGAAATTAGAGTTGCGTTAGTTTCTGTAACATCTGATCAGATGTTGAAATTGCTTTACTGTTAATTTCATAAGCACGTTGAGTCTGGATCATATTGACCAACTCTTCAGCTACATTAACGTTAGAGGTTTCAACATATCCCTGATACAACAAGCCTGCGCCGTTGATACCTGGAGCATTTTCAGTCGGTGCGCCAGAACTTGCGGTTTCTAAGTACAAGTTTTCACCGACACTTTCTAATCCGCTGTCATTAATAAAGGTTGTTAGCGTCAATTGCCCCACTTGTTGTGGTGCTGGTGAACCTTCAATTTCAACACTAACAGTACCATCACGACCAATCATGACCTTTTTCGCCGTTTCAGGCAGAATAATTGCTGGAACGACTTGGAAACCACTGGTTGTCACTAATTGTCCATTTTGATCCATTTGAAAAGAACCATCACGGGTATAAGCGTCTGTGCCATCAGGTAACTGAACATGGAAGAAACCCTGTCCTTTAATTGCCACATCACGAGTACCATTAGTTTGAGCCAAGTTACCTTGACTATGTAAACGCTCAGTAGCAACAGGACGAACCCCCGTACCAATTTGTAAACCTGACGGTGCATTCGTCTGTTCAGAAGTCATCGCCCCCGGTTGACGGATTGTTTGATACAGTAAATCTTCGAAAACCGCACGTTGACGTTTAAAGCCATTGGTGCTGACGTTCGCGAGGTTGTTGGAAATCACATCCATGTTTGTCTGTTGTGCATCCAACCCAGTTTTAGCAATCCATAAAGAACGGATCATGGTTTTCCCCTTACACTATTTAACTCAGTGATAGCAATTGGTTAGCTCGTTGCGCATTATCGTCAGCGCTATGAATAACCTTCATTTGCATTTCAAAACGTCTTGCGTTTGCTATCATATCGACCATGGCTTCTGCTGGATTAACATTACTGCCTTCTAACACACCAGCTAACACCTTCACGCTATCATCCGCAGGTAATTCCTCACCTGCACGTGCAACGCCGTTCGGTGATAAATGGAATAAACCATCATCGCCACGAACTAAATCGTTTTGCTCTGGTTTTACCATTTTCAAACGACCAATCTGACCCAACATTTTTGGCGGATCAGTCGGTACGTGCGCAGTCACAATACCGTTATTGGCAATACTGACATCTGCTTGAGGAGGTACTTCAATCGCACCGTTATCCCCCATTAACAAACGCCCTTGTACCATCAACATGCCGTCAGCGTTACGTTGGATATTCCCGTTTCGGGTATAGGCTTCAGTACCATCTTCAAGTTGAACCGCTAAATAGCCGTTATCACTTAACGCAACGTCCATTGATCTGCCGGTATAGTTCATCGTTCCTTGACTCTGATCGCTACCAGGCGTTGAGGCTACCGTTAATGTACGAGTTGGTAAGGTATCGCCATTGACAGGTACGGCTCGCATTGCACTAAGCTGCGCTTTGAATCCCGGCGTTGATGCGTTTGCTAAGTTGTTCGCCACGACAGCTTGATTTTCCATCGAGTGTCTGGCGCCGCCCATCGCGGTATAAATCACATGATCCATAACAGATTATTTCCGGCGTTATTAGCGCAAGCTAACCAGAGTCTGCAGGATCTGATCCTGAGTCTTAATGGTTTGTGCGTTTGATTGATAGTTACGTTGAGCAACGATCATATTGACTAACTCTTGGCTCATATCCACGTTAGACGCTTCTAATGCGTTATTGGTTAATTTGCCGAATACACCAGAGCCAGCAACACCGACGATTGGCGAACCTGAACCGTTAGTTTCAGACCACATGTTGTCGCCTTGTGAGCTTAAGCCGCCAGCGTTTGCAAAGTTAGCTAATGCGATTTGGCCAACAACTTGGCTTTGTTGGTTTGAGTAAGTCGCCATAATAGAGCCGTCTTGCTCAATACGGAAGTTGGTGAATTCACCTGCTTGATAACCGTTTTGTGCCAGTTTAGAAACACTTGATTCGGCTACTTTTTGTTGAGTACTGCCTGTAAAGTTCATCGCCATATCCATGGTTTCTGAACCTTTATAAGACACAGTAGTGAAATTTTTAATGCTAGTTGCCGTTTCGTCTAGTACACCATTATTTTTATAAACTAACTTACCTAGATTTTGAGCTGGCTCACCTGTTGTAGAGTCTTGAGCATGAACTTCCCATTCATTATCTTTTGTTTTCACAAAGAATAAGTTCAAGTTATGTTCATTACCTAAGCTATCATAAGTTGTTACGTTAGTACTGAAGTTATAAGAGTCATTATCTTTAGGATTAAACGCATGAGTCGTTTGGTCAATTGGCTCTTCAGCTGAGTTCAAGTTAACCGTCATATCCACTTTATCGGTTGCACTTGCATTCATCATATCCGTAGGAATAACGATAGGTGTTGGCGTTGCCCCTTTTTGAACCACGTTTTTACCATCAACGCTTTGTACTGGATAACCTGTTACACGCATACCTTGCATGTTAGTCAGAAAACCATTTTTATCTTTACCAAATTCACCATTACGTGAATAGAAAACGCCGCCGTTTTGATCTTCAATACGGAAAAAACCACCACCAGAAATCGCCACGTCTGTTGGACGGTTAGTGGTTGTGATACTACCGTCTTTAAAGTTTTGGCTAATACCCGCCACTTTAACCCCCAGACCTGCACCTGAACCAGCGAATACGTCTGCAAAAGAAACGCTTGCGCCTTTAAAACCGTAGGTTGCGGAGTTAGAAATATTATTACCGATAGTATCTAAGTTAGCGGCTGCTGCGTTTAAACCACTTACTGCTTGTGAAAAGGACATGCGCCCTCCAAGTTGAATATGTGTTAGTTAAAGAACCTGACGAATTTCATCCAATGAAACGGTATTACCTAAGCCAACATCAAGGCGGGCACCACCATCCACCATGGACACACTATTCACCAGCGCATAATTCAGTGTCTTAACAGGGACCTGAGCATCATTAAGCGTGGCGTTAACGGTAAATTTATAACTGCCTGTTGGAACAGGATTGTCATCTTCATCAGTACAATCCCAAGAGAAGTTATAAACATCCGGTAGCATCTTTTTGTCCATTTGGATTGTACGAACGGTAACACCACTCGCATTGGTGATGTTTATCGT
This sequence comes from Proteus sp. G2673, assembly GCF_009915125.1. Classification (NCBI taxonomy): domain Bacteria; kingdom Pseudomonadati; phylum Pseudomonadota; class Gammaproteobacteria; order Enterobacterales; family Morganellaceae; genus Proteus; species Proteus sp. G2673. Next base: position 32,468 of record NZ_JAABLT010000019.1, on the reverse strand, counting down.
AAGAGAATCGGTTGGACTGAGTAATTCAAAACCAAAAGGTGTTGAAAAAAGGTGTTCATCGCTAGGCGTAGTTGGGTCAGTACCTTCTGATTTATACGTTCCCATTTGCTGGCGCGTTTTTTCATTTTGAGTATCAGGTGTTGGAATTGTGTCATCCCCGTTACCAGGTTTTTCAGTCTCACCTTTACCGTCAGTTGGCTGAAAGACAACAATTTTATTCCCAGAGACCATGACACCATGGCCAACTAAGGAAGATGCTCGCAATGCCTGACTTTGATCAATCTGACCAACAATGTTGTTCACTGTTTTATTCAGTGTTTCGATACCTTCAACGGTCGAAATTTGAGCTAACTGGGAGGTTAACTCATTATTTTGCATTGGATTTGTTGGGTCTTGGTTTTTCATCTGAGTGATGAGTAGTGTTAGGAAATTCCCTTTGATATCCTCACTACCACTTTTTTTCGTATGGTACGAAGAAGGTGCATCCCCGATAATGGTATTATCATAAGGTTCATTCATTGAGGCGGAAATACCCACAATTTATTCTCCCTATTGGCCTATCATCAGTGTTTTTTGCATCAGTGATTTGGCTGTGTTCATCACTTCGACGTTAGCTTGGTAGCTTCTTGATGCAGAAATGGTGTTAATCATTTCACCCACAACATCAACATTCGGCATACGGACATACCCTTTTTCATCGGCAAAAGGGTGTCCCGGCTGATATTCCATACGAAATGGAGCAGGATCATCCACCACTTCAGTGACACGAACACCACCAACTTCTTGGCCAGCAGGTGCGTTGACCTGAAAAACAACCTGTTTGGCACGATAAGGTTCACCATCTGGGCCCGCAACACTGTCGGCATTTGCCATATTGCTAGCGCTTACGTTTAAACGTTGAGATTGCGCTGAAAGTGCTGAACCTGAAATATCAAAAATACTAAATAAAGACATGCTCTTTACCCTACTGTTGCAATACAGCCATCATGCTTTTGACTTGCGAGTTAATAAATGTCACATCAGCCTGATACTTAAGGCTATTGTCAGCAAAATTACTACGTTCCATATCCATATCCACGGTATTACCATCCATCGCCGTTTGATGAGGTACGCGATAGAGTAAGTCTGCTTCTAAGCGATAACCGGGTTTGATCGGGATATGGCGCTCTGATGTCATCGCCAATTGCATGCCATGACTACCAGTACGTCCGTTTTCAATGGTTTTCTTCAATTCAGAAGCAAAATCAATATCACGAGCCTGAAAGCCTGGGGTGTCTGCGTTAGCGATATTCGCAGCGAGAATTTCTTGGCGTTTATTGCGTATTGAGAGCGCTTCTTGTTGAAAATGAAACGTATTTTCTAATTTATCGAGCATCTTCTATCCTTGGTGGCTAAGCCACTTACCTCAGCTGATAAAACAATTTCAGTTGACAGAATAAACGCTCAAAAAAAAGATGATTGGAGGAATAGGCGTAAATTGGATTGCTATTTATGCGTTTAAGGCATGCAAAGTCGCTGTACACTGTTGTTGCTAAATAATGACAAACGCACAATTAGCATCAACTCTGTAAGGTGATACAAACTATGTTAGTTAAAACTCTTATCGGTCTGTTTTCTTTTTTCTTTATGGTGAATGTGAGTATTGCGAAATCACTTCCTGAAGAACTACAAGATTTCTTTGTCGCGCTTCATCAACAAGGCGATAAAGTGACAGTCACAGTTTTAACACCGGAAGAGAAATGGCCAGTGTGTCAAACACAAGCGATCCAACGCCATGCAGGCTCTCGTAATTGGGGGCGGCTTTCGATTCCCATTCAATGTGATAAACAACGTCGTTTTATTCAAGTTGATGTGAGTGTAACGGGTAAATATTTAGTCGCCAAAAAAGACATCAATCGTGATGATGCGATTGAAACGGCATCAGTCAGCATGATAACAGGTGAATTAGAAAAGCAACCTTATGACGTATTACGTGATCCTACGTTAATTAAAAATGCCATTGCTATGCGCCAAATTTCTGCCGGAAAACCTATCACATCGACCATGATCCGTCGCCCTTGGGCTATTTTGGCAGGTCAAACCGTTACTGTTTTTGCACAAGGCGATCATTTTCAAATTCGCTATGAAGGCAAGGCAATCAACAATGCTGTTGCCAATGAAACGATTAGAGTTAGAGTGAAATCAGGCCAAATCGTCATTGGAGAAGCTCTTGAAAATGGCTCTGTTCGCATCCCTCTTTAATAAATAAAAAAGCTGATAAGCAGAATAAGCCCTTATTAAATTGCTTGTTAGCCGTTTCAGTTATGGCAAGCCGAGGTAAACTCTCTTGCGCTACATTTTTTACTCTAAATAATTTAAAGCATCATATGTAGATACTCTAAATAATTTAAGCTGTAGTTAGATAACAATTTAAAGCATCTAATATAGATACTCTAAATAATTCAAGTTGTAGCTAGGCGACAAATGAACGAATCGCTAGGAGCATACATAAGTATGTGACTAGTGTGAGTGAATGCGGTCAACAACGCTACGGCTTGAAGTATGACGAGTATGATGAATATGACGACTAAGATTAAAGTTTTTGATTCAATAGCCGATATAAAGAACCAAGATGATAGGCGAAAACACATAGGTTGTTTTACAATGGCTTCATCTGACTATTAATTGATGCCTAACAAAGGATTTTCCTATGAGTATTGAACGCGCAAATCCACTGCTTCCGATTAACGCAATTGCACAACGTAACCCAAGTGAAATCACTCAGGGCTCACGTAAGTCGGGAACAACTGAACAAAAAGCTACAACAGGTGACACGTCTGTAAAACTAAGTGAAGCGCAGAAAAAACTTGTTCAACCTGGCAATAAAGACATTAACGTTGAGAAAGTTGCTCGCTTAAAAGAAGCAATTGCCAACGGAACATTAACCATGGACAGCGGTAAAATTGCGGATGCTCTTTTCCGTGAAGCTGCTGAAAGCATAACTCAATAATATTTTAATGATTATGATGGAAGAACTCCGCCAGACTTTAGATCTTCAATTATCACAGCTTAATACCATTGCGAGTATTTTACGTGCTGAACAACAGTTATTATGCGCTGGTAATATTGATATCAATGCCCTACACGAAGTAACTGAACAGAAGAATTTTGTCTTGTCGGCTTTAGGTCATACAGACCAACAGCGTCATACGCTAAGCCTACAAGCCGGTGTAGAAAAACCTTATGCAGGGTTGCCATTCTTATCTGATTTATGGACACAGATAATAGACATCACGGCGGAGTTAAGACATCTGAATCAACATAACGGATTACTACTTGATCAACACATCTCTCGTAATAGTGATGCTATCCGTTTTTTGCAGAAGAACCACAGCCCAACCCTTTATGGTTCTGATGGGCAAGCACAACGTTCAATATTAGCTGGGCGAAAAATCCAAGTATAAAATTTAAAGAAAATAACAGTCCTTGCATTATATCAACATAATACAAGGACTATTTTATGCAGCCTATTATTTTTACTTATATAGTAACTATAAAATAAGTATTAAATTAATGTTACACGTTAAATCGATAGTAATAATAAACATGATATTTTTATCATTACTTTTTAATTAAAGTTTATTAAAGATTTTTATGGTTGATATTTTTTATCTATAATAGTTGATGTACCTAATTGAAATTTCGGTTGTCCCTTTAATCCTGCTAGATCTTTTCCTGTTAACGCTATTTTATCTTTTTTATCAAAACTCCCGTACATCCCTTCTAACACAACACTACCTTCCCCATGGATTTTACCATCAATATTTATACGATGCAGAGAGGTAACATCAAGATAGCTTTTATTCAACGTAATGTTATTCATATCTATATAATTAACACGTGATATTAAATAGCTATTGTCGATAATATAATCGTTAAGTAACACCATATCTCCCGCATTAATAAATAAAGCACTATCTTTAACATAAAAAGATGATTTATCAGCACTAAAATAATACGTTGAAATATTTAACTTTGATTTTTTTACATCATCATAAGCTGTTTTATATAAATTTATATCTCTATTTAAATCTATAATTGAACCATTATGGTTACACCACGATCTGACATTTGCATTTAAAGATAAAGTATCAATATGACCATAATTATCAACCGTAGCACTATTCCCTTTTATCATCAAATACCGACTATTTAACGTTGCCTCGGGTTCTATTATCAACCTCCCTTTACTATTATAATTATTTAAATAGTTAAGATTAAATTTATCTAAACCGATATCAAAACGGATATATTCAGCATTAAAATCACCTTTATCCAGTGTTATATCATTAGATATGATATTTATATATTTAGGTGAAACGTCTTTATCATGACGATTGATATGCGTAAGCTTATTTCTAGGTAATTTATTGACAAAAGCAAAATCAACAGGATTATCTGTTATAGTAAATTCCTTAGAAAATTTCCCTACACTGCTACCAGAAATTAACTTAATATCATCAATTCCTGAGAAAGAGCAATCATAACAAGAAATTCCATTAGGGTTAGCTATAATTACTGTCGCCTTTTTTCCTTGTAACTCAAGATCACCATGCAACTCTGAACTTTCGTGAGAAACAACCTCATTAATAATTAATTCTGCTTTATCATTATCTAATGATAAACCATCATTATTAATATTAAAACGGTCGTAATAGATATGTGCTACATTATCTTGATTAGTGTTTATGATTTTAACTTGTGTTTTACCTATATCATCATTCATTGATACTTGTGCATCAGATAATGAATTAGCATTTAAAACAACATCTTGAGTAGCATAACAAGATACTGAAACAAATACAGATAATAATGAAAGAGTAAATAAAGGGATTTTTTTCATAGCCATTTCCTTTGGTTTTAAAGTAATTATTATAATTAATATATAATCCGATTAATTTTAAAAACCATCCACATAAAAACATTCACATAAAATATTTTATAAAAAAACATATATAAATAATTAATATTTAATAAGGATATTATCGCTATTTTTCGGATTAAATTTAATATTCGTACTATTTTGAATAAAAATTTTATCAAGGGGATCAATAAAGAAAATTTCCCCATTGAGTGTTACTCTTTTTTTAGCATCAATAACCATTAAAGAGTTAATATTAAATGATTTACTTTCGAAAGAATGAATGTAATTACGTACATTAGCAGAAATTTTACTCTTCTCTAAACGTAGAGCTCCCTTATTAAAAAAGTTACCTTTAGATAAATTAAAATGAATATTAGTTTTATAAATAGTTAATCTAGAATTTTTTTCATTACTGTATGCCTTAGCATTAAATATGGTATTTTTTTCTGAAAAATCAGTGTTATTATATTTCTTATAGAGATTTTTCAAAATAGAATCAATACGCCAATTTAATATATTTATTTCCCCTAAGTTGATTATTTTCCCCTTTGTATCTATAACTATCTCTCCCACATTAAAAATGCCATTATTTATAAGAACATTATTTCCAGCAGAATAAATAAATTTCTTTGAATTAATAATCGAGCCAAAATCTAATAACAATTTTCCTTTATGATACTTTTAGGGGAATTTATTATACATATGGTAAATCTGTTTACCATTAAATGAACATCCTTGACAATGTATTCCATTAGGATTTGCAATAACGATACTTACAGGGTTGCCATTAATAGATAGGTCACCTTTAAGCATTGTTTTATTTTTAGATGTCACTTCATTTATAATGGTTATTACATCTTGCTCTTTAGCGTTATTAAACACTACACCTTTTTCATCAACATTAAAGTCACTATAATAATTATGTGAAACCCCTTGAATATCATTTGTCTCAATATTAATTACAGCTTTTCCACTTTCATAATTAATAGAAAGTTTTTTTGCTTTATCATCATCTTTAACGATTAACATATCCGAAGAAGCTTGAGAGGAAAAAAATAGTGATATTATAAATAAACCATGATAACAAAAATAAAGTGTTTTTTTTGCTTTCATTACTAAACCTAATTATATTATTCATTAGCAGGGATAATAAGAAGCATTTTATATAATACTTCTTATTAAATTTATTATTTCTAGAAAACAAATATCAGCACATTAACGAAATATATAACTCACCTAAATTAACACCTATATATTTTATATTTAAAATAAAAACGTTATTTTTATATATTAATTATCTAGATATATAAAGAGCACTATCCCCAGACAAACCATCAATATTTAGTTTACTTTTTGTTATATTATAAGAACCTTTATCAAAATAAACCTCACCATAACCATGCTTAATATTAATTTCATTTAAATTAGATTTAAACCCTTCAAAAAAAGAAATTTGTCCATTGTGATTAAATTCATTTTTTGAAAAAAGATGATATGTTTTCAACCCACTAAGTATATTTAATGTATCAATAGATTTATTTAATGTTCCTTCCATAAAAATTTTATTAGAAATAAGATTAATTTTTTGACTAGCGATCCGTTTTAGACCATGAATAGAGACATAATTTTTATCTGATAAAATGAAATCTCTGACACTGTCATTAGTTTTTCCACTAATTAGTGTAAAATCAGTAACTCTGGAGGCAGAACACTGGTTGCATTCAATACCATTAGGATTAGCAATAATTACATGAGCCTTTAGTCCTTCGACTCTAACATTACCATTAATTAAACTCATTTCATTTCCAGTGGCTTCATTAATAATAATATTTGCTTTGGCTTTTCTATTATTAAGAATGATCCCCTCTTTAGGAACATTAAATTTATGGTAAAAATTAAGTGAAATACCATCTTCAAGGTTTGTATCTATATTAATGACATCTTTATTTTTTTCATTATCAAAAGTGAGCGTTGTCTTAGGCGATAAATTATCATTTACAATAATATTCTCACCTGCCAAAACCATTTGTGAATTGAATAAAATAAATAATGGGAAAAGTAATTTTTTATTTTTCATTAATAAATCTCCTATAAAAAAAATTATATTAATGAAATTAATTTTCTTAGATATTATAAATAAAACATCATCTGTAAGGATTAAAACAAGATAGAGATAAAAAAACACGCAACTAATCAAATTAGTCGCGTGTAATAACATGTTCAAAATAAAGATTATTGGTCTATATGACGTCTAATTATTAGTTTAGTGTGGCTGTCCACCAATCATCGACGTCATACGAATACGACGACCTTCACTGATTTCCATATTTGATAATACGGCTAATTGTGGCAGGCTACGACGTAAAAAACGTGACAATAATGAACGTAGCGAATGATTCACTAATAATACTGGCGCACCGCCGGACATCTCTTGATGGCGTACAGCATCTGCCGCTTGTTGTTCAATATTTTCAGCAAGCCCTGGTTCTAATCCACCGCCACTTTGCATCGCTTGAACCAGAATACGCTCTAAGCTTGCATCTAAACCAATCACCTGGATTTCATCTTGATCACCAAACCAATGTTGTGTAATCGCTCGACGAAGTGCAACACGAACCACGGCGGTTAATTCAGCTGGATCTTTTTGTTCTGGTGCATGCTCCGCTAAGGCTTCTAATATAGTTCTCATATCACGAATAGGCACCTGCTCAGACAGTAGGTTTTGCAATACTTTGTGCAATACCGTCAGTGAAAGCATATCTGGGATCATATTTTCTGTCATTTTAGGGAGCTCTTTACTGACCCTATCAAATAACATTTGTGCTTCTTGACGACCAAATAATTCTGATGCGTATTTCGTTAATGCATGATTAAAGTGCGTTGCAATAACAGTACTTGCAGCAACAACGGTATAGCCCTGCACCTGTGCTTGCTCTCTTAAACTGTCATCGATCCAAACTGCCGGTAAACCAAATGCAGGTTCTTGAGTAATATCACCTTCTAAAGAGCCAACAGCATTACCCGGATTGATTGCTAACCAACGCCCCGGATGCGCTTCTCCATGACCAATTTCAACCCCTTTCATTAGAATGCGATAAAAAGAAGGTTTTAATTCCATATTGTCTCGAATATGAACAACGGGAGGGAGATATCCTGTCTCTTGAGCAAACTTTTTACGAATCCCACTAATTCGACCTAACAACTCGCCATTTTGGCGGCTATCTACCATTGGAATTAACCGATACCCCACTTCCATCGCTAATGGATCTTCAAGTTGCACATCTTCCCATGATGCTTCAACAACACGATTTTGTTTTTCAACTTCTTCCATCTCTTTTTGTTGTTGTACTTCAGGGTTAGCATTACGACGTAAGATATACCAACCTAATCCACCTAATGCTGCGGTGAAGAATAGGAAAACAAAGTTAGGCATTCCCGGTACTAAACCTAACAAGCCTAATACCCCAGCTGTTAACATCAGTACACGAGGATTATCAAATAGTTGGGTCACCATTTGTTGCCCAACATCTTCATCTGTTGCAACACGCGTAACGATAACACCTGCTGCTGTTGAGATAATCAATGCTGGGATCTGAGCAACCAGACCATCACCAATGGTTAAAAGGGTATAAGTCGTTGCAGCATCGTTTAATGCCATTCCATGTTGAGCGACACCGACGATAAGACCGCCTACCACGTTAATCACTAGGATCATTAAGCCTGCGATAGCATCACCACGAACAAACTTACTCGCACCATCCATTGAGCCGTAAAAGTCAGATTCTAATGAAACTTCTTTACGACGTTTTTTAGCTTCATCTTCGTTGATAATGCCCGCATTCAGGTCAGCATCGATTGCCATCTGTTTACCCGGCATTCCATCTAACACAAAACGTGCACCCACTTCAGCAATACGTCCTGCACCCTTGGTAATAACCATAAAGTTAATCAAAATAAGGATGATAAAGACCACAATACCGATAGCAAAGTTACCGCCAACAAGGAAATGGCCAAAGGCCTCAACAACGCGCCCTGCGGCTTCTGGCCCTGTATGCCCTTCCATTAAGATGATACGCGTTGAAGCCACGTTTAATGATAAACGTAACAACGTGGTAAACAGCAAAATAGTCGGGAAAGCAGCAAAATCTAAAGTACGCTTTGTAAACATTGCTACTAACAGCACCATAATGGAGAGTGCGATATTAAAGGTAAATAATAAATCCAATAGAAAAGGTGGCAATGGCAATACCATCATTGACAGTATCAACAAGATAAGCACTGGCCCTGCCAGTATCTGCCACTGAGAACTTTTCCAATTTCCCGGCAAGCGGAGTAATGAGGCCAAATTAGCCATGACGATTATCTTCTCCAGCAAAGTCCAGTGCGGGAGGCACTGGCAAGTTCATAGGTTGTTTAGGTTTTAAACCACCTTCGGTTTTCCATCGTTTCAGTTGATAAACCCATGCAAGTACTTCTGCAACCGCAGCATAAAGGGTTGAAGGTATTGCATGGCCTATTTCACTGTGACGATATAACGCCCTAGCAAGCGGCGGCGCTTCTAGAAGCGGAATTCGATTTTCTGCACCAATTTCTTTAATTTTTAACGCAATAGCCCCAGCCCCTTTTGCTAACACTTTAGGGGCTGTCATTTTGTCGTTATATTGCAGTGCGACAGCATAGTGGGTTGGGTTTGTCACAATTACATCTGCATTAGGCACATCTGCCATCATTCGACGACGCGACATCGCATGTTGCTGCTGGCGGATACGCGCTTTAAGTTGCGGATCACCCTCTTGCTGTTTAAATTCGTCTTTAATTTCTTGGCGTGTCATACGTAGTTTTTTCAGATGACTACGGATTTGGAAAATAATGTCGAATGCCACCATCGGGATCAGCATAAAAACCGTAATGTAGACAGCAAAAATTAGCAGTTGCATCGCATTGGCTAGCGCACTAAGCGGTGGAAGCGTGATCAGATGGAGAATATCGTTCCAGTTGTGCCATAAAAACACTGTTGCAGCGATCCCCACAAAGGTTGATTTCAGTATCGCTTTAAACAACTCTGCTAACGCATTCATAGAAAAAATACGTTTTAACCCAGAAATAGGATTCCATTTTTTGGGATCAAACTTAATGGATTTACTACTAAAGTTAATCCCACCTAATAAGGCAGAGCCACCAATTGCTACAAATACTAACCCCAAAAACACGGGTGATAGCGCAAAAACAGCTTGTTTAATCAAGCTACCAAATCGAGGGATCAATAAATTCTCATTACCGATAAGGTGATGATTAAACGTAAACCCTTCTGTTAACATGGCATATAACTCACGAGTGATAAATCCACCACTCATCCACAGCAAACTCACGCCACCCAAGATCATTAAAACGGATGAAAGCTCTTTAGAACGGACAATTTGCCCATCCTTTTTAGCTTTTTCCCGTTTATGGGGTGTGGGTTCCTCTGTTTTTTCGAGATCGCTATCTTCAGCCACAGTCTGTCCGATTTAGGTAATGAGATTAAAAGCATGAATGAAATGACTCTAAGCATGACAAATTCAGAGGAAATTGATGGGTTGAACAATCGCAAATTTACGGGGCTTTTTGGGCTATGACGGCATGCACTGAAAAAAACAACCTAATGATAAAAATGGAGATATGACCAATATTGACGCTGATTATAAGGAAATTAGCAAAATTCACAGTAAAATTGAGTTATTTTACTTTTGATGTTTATTTCAACAACTTCAAAAGCCGCTTAAACAAAGCGGCTTACAGTTTCTTCAATAGCGTGAGCTATTAAAGCATTATTACGTGATTTTTTATCCATAAAATACACCATCCTAAAAGAGCAGAGCATAGAGCGAATGCGTCCTGCATATCTCAACGTCCTTATCGCCCTACAACTCATCACAGGTTAAAAACCTAGACTTTCTAGCAAATCATCAACTTGATCTTGATTTTTGATCACACCAGCGTTGTTTTTATTAACCTGAGGACCATTTAATAAAGAGTCAGTCTCTTTCTTCACATTAGACTTTTCAAGTTGCTCTGGTGGCAGGTTTTCCATTAATACCATCACGAGTTGTTTTTCAATTTCTTGAACGACACTCATCATGCGTTTAATCACCTGACCGGTCAGATCTTGGAAATCCTGTGCCATCATGATTTCCAATAACTGACTGTTAGTAAAAGCCGTACTCTCAGGGATATCCCGCAAATAATTGCGGGTATCGGTTACAAGAGAGCGTACATCTTTCAGCTCTTCTGGCTGTTCGAACCATTGGTCCCAACGTTCAGTAAGCTTAGTCGCATCGGCACTTAACGCATCCTGTTTAGGCTGCGCAGCTTCGACACAATTCAATGTACGCTCAGCTGCCTGAGCGGTCATTTGAGCAACATAGTCCAGTCGTTCCCTAGCGTCAGGGATGGCTTCTGCTGCTTCGGCTATTGCTTTATCCAATCCTAATTCTCGCAAACTGTCGCGTAACATCCGCGTCAATTGTCCGATCCGGCTGATAATATCAGATGTCATTTCAATATTATCTTTCGGCATAATTGGATTCCCACTCATTGCGACTCCTTAGATGCCCAGTTTTTCAAAAATTTTATTTAGTTTTTCTTCAAGAATTGCTGCCGTAAAAGGTTTAACAACATATCCACTTGCACCAGCTTGCGCTGCTGCAATGATATTTTCTTTTTTAGCTTCAGCGGTTACCATCAGTACTGGTGTTGCTGCAAGTCCCGCGTCACTACGAATATTTTTAAGAAGCTCTAGACCATCCATGTTTGGCATGTTCCAGTCTGTAATCACAAAATCAACTGCCGAATTGCGTAATTTAGTTAACGCGTCAGCACCATCTTCTGCTTCTTCTACATTCGTAAATCCTAATTCCTTTAGCAAATTACGAACTATGCGGCGCATTGTTGAAAAATCATCAACCACTAAAAATTTCAGATCCTTACTTGCCATTGAAAACTCCTTCAAAATATATCGGCAAATTACTATGTTGCTTTTTAAACTGAACTTAATCAGATACGCAATGATTGCGTGCTACTGATTTTCATCAGCACCGCTTTACTCATTGCGCTTATGCTTTTCACTTCGTCTACTGCGCCTATTTCAACCGCAGCACGAGGCATACCAAAGACGACACAACTCGCTTCATCTTGTGCAAAGGTATAACTTCCTGCTTGACGCATTTCTAATAACCCAACTGCACCATCACTTCCCATCCCAGTTAAAATAACGCCAATAGCATTACGCCCCGCATATTTTGCAACTGAACGAAATAGCACATCAACTGAAGGACGATGACGGTTTACTGCAGGTTCTTTATTAATGTGGATCTGGTAGTTAGCACCATTACGACGAAGCTCCATGTGATAATCACCTGGTGCAATATAAGCATGCCCAGGTAATACACGTTCGCCGTCTTCTGCTTCTTTTACACTAATTTGACATAATCGATTTAATCGTTCTGCAAATGAGTGTGTAAACCCTGCCGGCATATGTTGCGTAATTAATATCGCAGGGCTGGTAATCGGTAATGGTTCTAGAAAATTACGAATAGCCTCTGTGCCACCAGTTGATGCGCCGACAGCGATCAACTTTTCACTCGAAATCATCGGTGTAAATGACAATGATTTAGAAGGCTGTGCTTGTACTTCTCGGCGATTAATTCGTGCCAGTGCTGCCGCTCGAATTTTCTCGGCAATCAGTTCGCTATAAGCCATCATACCTTCACGCAAACCAAGCTGTGGTTTAGTCACAAAATCAACCGCACCCAACTCTAACGCTTTTAACGTTACTTCGGAGCCTTTAGCTGTTAATGATGAAACCATAACGACAGGCATTGGTCTTAATCGCATCAATTTTTCCAAGAAATCAATACCATCCATACGTGGCATTTCAACGTCTAACGTTAATACCTGTGGGTTGTACTTTTTTATTAAGTCACGAGCCACTATAGGATCTGGTGCACAATCAACAACTTCCATATCGCTATGACTGTTGATGATTTCTCGCATGATTTGACGCATTAACGCCGAATCATCGACACAGAGTACCGTTATTTTATTCATAACCTCTCCTTGCTGGTGTCAGCCCGTAAACGGTATGCCCATGCAAGTAGAAATTCTTGCTAAGCTGGCTTACATTCTCTGAATGTCCAACAAACAGCATTCCGTCTGGCTTAAGTAATGAGGTAAAGCGATTAAGTAAGGTTTGTTGTGTTTCTTTGTCGAAATAAATCATGACATTACGACAAAAAATCGCATCAAAACTACCTTCTAAATCCCATTGCTTGTCGAGTAAATTCAAATACTGAAAAGAGACCATCTCGCTAATTTGATGTCTAATTTTCACGTATCCTTCAAACTCGCCGACACCTTTGAGAAAATATTTTTTCAAATATTCATCATTTAATGTTTTAAGCTCTTCCTGTCGGTAAACACCTTTTCGTGCTTTATCCAACACATTAGTATCGATATCGCTGGCAATAATTTTGGTTTTATACGGGTTATTTCCAAAAACATCGCGTAAAGTCATCGCTATTGAATAAGGTTCTTCTCCAGTAGATGCTGCTGCACACCATACTCGGTAGACGCCCCCTGCTTTTTTTCTGGCATGTTTTGCCAAAATAGGAAAATGATGCGCTTCCCTGAAAAATGCAGTGAGATTGGTTGTTAATGCATTGACAAACTCTTGCCATTCAGGGTTGCGTACATCACTTTTAAGAAACGCAAGATAGTCACCAAAGTTATTCATCCGTAATTCACGTAACCTCCTAGTGAGACGGTTATAAACCATCTCCCTTTTGTTGTTAGTCAGCACAATACCAGCCTTTTGATAAATCAATTGGCATATAGATTGGAACTGATCATCGGACAACATGAACCGTTGGGTAAAAATATCCAACGGTTGAGCAGCGATATCTGATAAGACTTCAGTAACATTACGTTTCATTGTTTTTTAATGGGTCTTTTTAAAAAATGATTTTTTATCTGCTTTTTTCAACCCATTACCTTCTAAGGATGAAGAATTATTACTCTCATCCGTGTCAGGCAACTCGAATGCCGATACAGCATCAACAAGGTTATTAGCCTGATCTTCTAATGCTGCGGCAGCAGATGCTGATTGCTCCACCAAAGCAGCGTTTTGCTGTGTCACCTGATCCATCTGACTGACTGCATCAGCGACTTGGTGAATACCTCGGCTTTGTTCATCAGAAGCTGAGGCGATTTCTGCCATTAATTCAGTGACTTTATTTACTGAGGTGACGAGTTCCTCCATTGTCTGTCCTGCATTATTAACGAGTTGAGAACCTTGAGAGACACGTAAAACGGACTCATCAATCAACAACTTAATTTCTTTTGCAGCATCAGCACTACGTTGAGCAAGGTTACGAACTTCTCCTGCAACGACAGAGAATCCACGCCCTTGTTCACCCGCGCGAGCAGCTTCAACCGCCGCGTTAAGTGCTAATATATTGGTTTGGAACGCAATACCATCAATCACACTGATAATAGCCCCTATCTTTTGAGAACTTTGTGTAATCGCATCCATGGTTTCAACAACACTATGCGTGATTTGCCCACCACGTATAGCTGTTTCAGAAGCAGATTCTGCGAGCTTGCTCGCTTGCAGAGCGTTATCAGCATTTTGTTTTACCGTTGCTGTTAACTCTTCCATGCTTGCCGCAGTTTCTTCTAACGAAGCAGCTTGTTGTTCAGTTCTTGAGGATAAATCCGTATTTCCTTTGGAAATTTCTTGAATACCCGAATACATAGCATGGCTATTATCACGAACGAGACGAATAGAACGTGCAAGCTCACCACGCATCTCTCGTAGTTTTTTAAACACATTTCCTATTTCATCATCGGTGAAGACAAGAATTTCACGATTTAATTTACCAGTAGCAACATCATTAAAATAACGGCTTAAACTTGCGAAAGGTTTAATGATATTAAAACTTAGCCAGCGATGAGCGGCGATTGATACAACAATAACCATCGCTATTGCACCGATAAACATCAAGATAGCAATAGTATAAGAACGATGTCCTTGCTCGATAGATTCAGTAATTTCATCCTGAACATAATTCATATAGGTATTAAATGAATTTTCCATCGCTGTTTGATAACGTTCTGTTGGTTGATCTAAAAAACCTTGGAAGTTATCGTTTTTTAACATGCTATGTAATTCGGTTAATGCACCATACAAAACGTGGTAATCATTTTTCACTGCATCAACAATTTCTTTTTCTTCTGTTGGGATTGCCTCTTTATTTATTTCAGCAAGGAAATTTTGAAAATGAGTATTCGCCGTTTCCAAACGTGAAAGTGCAATTGATTCAATAGATTGAATATAATCCGTTGACTGTTCAGTTTTCACTGCGATAGCTACACGATTAATCGCATTACGTGTTTGTATTAAAGATGCCCAACTTAATCCTAATTCATCTCGCTTAGATGTATCTATATCTACTTTAGTGATCTGTTCGTTATTCAAATGAACAATCCCTAGCGAAATACCACTAGAAATCAATTGCATAACGCAAAACATCATCAGTAATAAATAGAGACTGGTGGATATCTTTAATTTGCGAAACCTAAACATGCCTTCACCTCGTTTAAAGCGGTGGTTCAAAGCCACCGCTTGTCAGCCACTTGTTGTTGTTAGAAAGTTTCCCAATTAGCGGGATCTTCAACACTGCTGCTCTTTTTCTTTTCTGAGGTTCCTGGTTTTATAAGTGGAGCAGCGGCTTTAACTACAGGGGTTGCATCCAATTCCTTTTTTTCTAGCGTTTTTTCTTCCTGACCCGGTAATTTGAAGATTGAAACTAAGCGGGTTAATGCAACTGCTTGATCTTCAAGACCAGCAGCAGCGGCTGCAGATTGTTCTACTAAAGAGGCGTTTTGCTGAGTAACACGATCCATTTCAGAAACCGCAAGGCCAACTTGTGAAATACCTCGGCTTTGCTCATCTGATGCTGAAGCAATTTCGCCCATGATATCAGTAACGCGCGTTACTGAATCCACGATACGCGTCATCGTTTCACCCGCACTTTCAACAAGCACAGAGCCAGTTTCAGTACGACTTACAGAATCTTCAATCAGTGTTTTTATTTCTTTAGCAGCTTCTGCACTTCTCTGTGCAAGGTTACGAACTTCTCCGGCAACCACCGCAAATCCGCGACCATGCTCACCGGCTCTTGCTGCTTCAACAGCTGCATTCAGTGCCAAAATATTGGTCTGGAATGCAATGCCATCGATAACAGCTGTGATATCGGTGATTTTCTGAGAACTTCCGGCTATGTCGTGCATTGTTTGCACCACATTAGCAACAACTTTTCCACCTTGGCGGGCAATATCTGAGGCGTCATTAGCAAGGTTACTTGCTTGGCGAGCGTTATCTGCGTTCTGTTTTACAGTTGCAGTTAATTGTTCCATACTTGCAGCAGTTTCTTCTAACGAAGCGACTTGCTCTTCTGTACGAGCAGATAAGTCATTATTCCCCGCAGCAATTTCACTTGTACTGTTATAAATATTTTCTGTACTTTGATAGACACCACGAACAGTTTGAATTAGCTCTTGTTGCATATGTTTTAAACCACTCGCTAACAAGCTCATTTCATTGCGGCCATTCACCTCGATATTTGGACGTAAATCACCTTCAGAGAAAGTTTTAATGCTTAATAGAAGTGAGTTTAATGGTCTAATTAAGGCATTACGTAATGCAAACCAACAGAGAATTAATGCCGCAATAACGATAATGGCTAACACTGCTATAGTAATGGTAGTACGTTGGTGAGAGGCTTCTAATGCCATATTTAACTCTTCGTTAAATTTCTCATTACGCATAACATATGAAAGATATTCTTTATATAAAGCGTCTTGATAACCCGTAGTTGGTTGCTCAAAAAAATCTTTTAAGTTCTTATCTTGAAGTAAAATTTCTAATTGGTTTAATGCAGAGAAATATTCGATAAAGCGCCCTTTTAGACTACGAATATCATCTTCTGAGTGAATTTGATAAGCAGTAATATTCTTTTCAAATTCTTTAAATTTCTCGTCTGCACGCGACATATTTTTGCGAGCAAGTCCCGCCAAATAATCAACAGACAGAGAATTATCTACATTAAGATTTTTATCTTGTAATAAAAAACTAATCGCAGCGCGGTTAATATTATTACGAGCTTGAAGTAAGTTAGCCCAGCTTTCATCTAGGCGTTCACGTTGCTTTTGTATTGTCAGTGTTTTATTAAGGTCGTTTCTTGTCTCAACGATATTTGAGTAAAAAACGCCCCCTGAGACAAATTGCAAAACACCAAACAACAGAAGAATGGATAATAATCCAGTCACTATTTTCATTCGGCTAAACATAGTTTCCCTTTTTATAATAAACGGTAATGAGCAAGTTATCGGCAGACTTAAGAGAAACTTTATAGGATTCATTTCGTCTTAGTCACATTTTGCTCCATTAGAAAGCGGTGGTAATACCATTTTTAATTAAAATTATAAGTATAAAAAACTTTAAAGTTATTTCCGTCAGTAGAAAAATATTACAGCTAAGTGATAGCTACTTATTAAGTTAATAAGTAATAAAATAGAACTTAACTAAAATTATTAGTTCTTTTTTATCTTTTAATTTCACTTAAGGTTAATTTAATGTGTTAACGCTCACTAATAAAATAAAAAAGATAAAAATAACTATTCCGGCAAAATTACCGGAACAGTATTTAGATTATTTTTTAAAAAATAAAAACTTATTTAGCTTGAATTGCAGCACTATCGACTAATTCCATTTCTTCACTATTGAGTAATTTTTCAATATCAACAAGAATAAGCATTCTTTCATCTAAAGTACCTAAACCTGTTAAATACTCAGTAGACATGGTGACTGCAAACTCTGGCGCAGGGCAGATTTGTTCTGGCTTTAGCGTAAGAACATCAGAAACGCCATCAACCACAATTCCTACAATTCGATTTAATAAGTTAACCACGATAACAACAGTATTGTCATTATAAGTTACACTTTCTTGTGAAAATTTAATACGCAGATCAACTATCGGAACAATAACGCCCCGTAAATTAGTTACACCTTTAATAAAGCTAGGTGAATTAGCAATACGTGTAACTTGATCATATCCACGAATTTCTTGAACCTTTAAAATATCAATTCCATATTCTTCATCACCCAGCGTAAAAATTAGAAATCCTTGTCCAACAGTTTCACCGGATAATTTCTCGAAATGTTCCGAAGCCATAATCTTATTTTATCCTCACTATTAAATGACTGCACTTGCAGTTGTATTCTTTTTCTTATTCGTCATTTGTGTATGACTTAAACGTTGCAATTCTGGTACATCAAGAATTAAAGCTACACTACCGTCACCCATAATTGTTGCTGCAGATATCCCCGGAACTTTTCGGTAATTACTCTCTATATTTTTAACAACAACTTGATGCTGACCAACTAATTGATCTACTAATAAAGCATAACGACGTCCGGCACTTTGAACAATAACCGCAATTGCTTGGGTAATATCCGTTTGAGCGCCTTCAATATTAAAAGTACGATGCAATTCAATCAGTGGTAAATATTCCCCTCTAACCTGCAATAATTTCTCATCGCCAGCCAATGGATAAATATCATCTTCTTCCGGTTGTAAAGAACTGACTACCGTTCCTAATGGTAAAATAAAGACTTCGTCATGAACTTTAACAGACATACCATCTAAAATTGCTAATGTTAGTGGAAGTAAAATACGAATACGCGTTCCTTTACCAACCTCAAAACTGATCTGAATTTGCCCCCCCATCTCTTGGATATTTCGTTTCACAACATCCATACCCACACCACGGCCGGAAACATCTGTTACGACTTCGGCGGTAGAGAAACCCGGTGCAAAAATCAGCATAGCAACTTCTTCGTTGCTCATATTTTCAGAAACTGCAAGCCCAGAGGAAATCGCTTTTTTCAAAATACGTTCGCGGTTTAATCCTGCGCCATCATCAGTCACTTCAATGCAAATATTACCACCTTGATGTTCCGCAGACAGCGTTAACTGCCCTGCTTCCGGTTTACCCAGTGCAATCCGCTCCGCTGGCATTTCAATACCGTGATCAAGGCTGTTACGAACTAAGTGAGTTAAAGGATCGATAATTTTTTCAATTAAGCTTTTATCAAGTTCTGTTGAGCTACCAATCATGTTTAACTCAACTTTCTTATTCATTTTACCTGCAACATCACGAACAACTCGAGGGAAGCGACTGAAAACATATTCCATCGGCATCATACGTATTGACATAACAGATTCTTGTAAATCACGAGAATTACGCTGCAACTGAGCAATACAACTTAATAAATCACTATATATTGCAGGCTCAAGACTACCGCTGTGCTGCGCCAACATTGACTGTGTAATAACCAGCTCACCAACTAAGTTGATTAATTGGTCAACTTTTTCAACTGCAACACGAATGCTGCTTGATTCTGTTTTTGGTGTTGCCGCTGCAGTTGGCCTTTTCGTTGGTGCTGCTACAGGTGCTTTAGTTGGTTCTGCCGATGGCATCACCTTTTCAACCACTGTTTTTTGTACAGGTGCAGGTTGCTCAGCTTGGCTTTCAACATGAGCATCATCAACAGATGTTGTACTTTCTTCTGTAACTGCATTTTTTTCTGGTGTTTTTTCTGCAACAACCACTTTTTTAAACGAGATTTGTTCAGGTTCAATCACAAAACAAAGTACAGCGCTGATATCTTCTTCTGTTGCAGTAGTTTTTAATATTGCTTCAAGGCCATGATGCTGTTTTTCAACTTGGCTAACTTCACCAAGATGCTTTAATTCATCGAGCATTAAATCAATATCTGTCTCTTTCAGATCAGACAAAATGATATGATGGTAATAATGTCCATCAGCTGCCATTGTCGATGCGACTTCAACTCTGTTTTCTACGGCTTCACTTTGCACATTTTCAGCGTCAGATGACAAAACAGGAGTTTCAATCATTGTGGCCTGTGAGTCCGAAGCTTCAGATCCAGCAACAGCCTCAACTTGAGGAGCGGATTGTTCTTCTTTTACATCGAGAGCCAGCTGACGCAACTTCTCACAAATATAGTTAAATGTTTCCTCATCAGGTTCTTGTGAGTTTTTATGTGCATCCAATTGCTGTTGCATAATATCTTTCGCTTCCAGAAACAGGTTAATAATGTCGTCGGTGAGCGCCATCTCATGACGCCTTGCACTATCGAGCAAGTTTTCAAGCACATGAGTGGTCTGTTGAAGTTTAACGAAGCCAAATGTTGCAGCTCCTCCTTTTATGGAGTGTGCACTACGGAAAATTGCATTCAACTGTTCTTGATCTGGATTTGCCGGATCAAGTAACAGCAAATGCTGTTCCATATCAGCTAACAACTCATCTGCTTCATCAAAAAATGTTTGATAAAACTCAGTAATATCCATCGTTACTCATTCACCTTTACGCGATTACTAACAAATTAGGGGGCTGTTCCCTGCTTTGTAGTAATATTTGTCGATTGTGATGGCAAACTTTCCCCAGAAACTCCTGTTTCAACATTTTCCTTTTTTGATTCGGGAAGCTCAGATGCAGAAGACACAGACGAACCCGTCTGTGTGTTTTCTGCTTTTTCTTGTGGGGTTTCTTGCCCTGAAAGTAGAGGTTTAATTTCTGAAGCCTCTGTTACTGTCGGTGCAACCCGCTCATTTTCTTGTACAATTTTTTGTTCTGCTTGCTTCGTTAAGACCAAAATACTGATCCGTCGGTTAGCAGCTGCAAAACCATCCTCTTTAACTAAATGAACTGTTGATGCCATACCCACAACACGCAATACTTTCCATTCATTTAAGCCTGCACCAATTAATTCTCGACGAGAAGCATTTGCACGATCCGTTGATAATTCCCAGTTACTATATTTAAAAGCACCACTTGCATAAGGGATATCATCGGTATGACCCGATAAACTGATTTTGTATGGCGTATCATTTAAAATAGGTGCGATTGCCGTCAAAATATCTTTCATATAAGGTTCAACGGTGGCACTACCGACTCTAAACATCGGTCGATTTGCTTTATCAATAATTTGAATGCGCAAACCTTCATCCATCATGTCGATCAGTAAATGAGGCTTCAGATCTTTTAACCGAGGATCATTTAAAATGACTTGTTCTAAATTCTCTTTTAATCGGCGGAATTGTTGCTTTTCATTGAGCTGTTTATCTTCTTGGCCTTTTGGCAAAATATCGCCTTCGTTATAGACAGGATCACGCCCTCCTCCAGGAATAGGATTGGTTGCATCCCCACTAAATCGCCCTTTTTCAATAGCGACTTTTAATGGCGTACGAAAATATTCGGCTACACGAGTTAATTCTTGTGGACTAGAGATTGAAAGTAACCACATCACCAGAAAGAAAGCCATCATTGCGGTCATAAAGTCAGCATAAGCTATCTTCCATGCACCACCGTGAGCGTTATGTTGCTTTCTCCCTCGCTTTTTAACTCGGATGATTTGTGAATTACTCTTCATAATTACTCTTCTTTCATTGCATCAGGATTTGCCTGCATTGGTGTCCGTACCTGACGTACATGTTCTTCCAATTCAATAAAAGAAGGTCTGTCTGCCAGAAAGAGGGTTTTACGTCCAAATTCAACAGCTATCTGTGGTGCATATCCATTCATGCTAGATAACAATGTTGTTTTGATGCACTCCATCATTTTCATTTGCTGACTAGAGCGCTGTCTGAGCCTAGAAGCTAATGGTGAAATAAAGCCATAAGCTAATAAAATACCTAAGAAAGTACCAACCATTGCATGACCAATGAGAACGCCCATTTCACCAGCAGGTCTATCGGCTGCACCTAACGCATTAACGACCCCCATCACCGCAGCAACAATACCAAATGCGGGCAGTGAATCACCCATGGCAGATAATCCCGTTGCAGGAACTTCGCTCTCTTCCTCAAAAGTTGCAATCTCTTCATCCATCAGAGATTCAATTTCATAAGGGTTCATATTCCCTGTCACCATCAGACGCATATAGTCAGTAATAAAACTGAGCATATAAACATCTTTCATAATGCGAGGATATTGGGAAAAAATGTCACTTTGTTGTGGATTTTCGATATCTCTCTCTAATGCCAACATCCCGTTTTGACGAGCTTTTGACAATAAACGAAACATGAGTGCCATTAAATCCATGTACATCGCTTTATTATAATTTGTACTACGAAGTAATTTCGGTAGGATCTTCATTGTCGATACAATTGCTCTACCATTATTACCTACAATAAAAGCACCGATACCGGCACCAAAGATGATTATAAATTCGGCTGGCTGGTATAAGGCACCTAAACTACCACCGACGAGAAGATATCCCCCGATGACGGCGCTCATAACCACGATATATCCTAAGAGTACTAACACGCGATATCCCTTTAGCTAATTTCGTTATTGAGAGAATGGCGAACATAGCAGCAAGAGATAGGAGGGGGAGAGGAAACGGTACAGGTTATAGATAACTAAGCTCTATAACCTGATATTTAACTTTCAATCTCGAATCACATTGCAAACTGTTCAAGACCATCCAACAGTTGTAAGTTAATATCGGCAGGATTGGCGGAAAGTTTACGTTTTTTTATTGCGCGAGAAGGTGGCTGGCAAAGACTACAAACATAATTACTAGCTGGCTGGTGTGCGTGTGTAATAAATGAACCATTACATTTGGTACAAACAGAAAGTTGCAACATACCACTTTCAACAAAACGTACTAATGTCCATGCTCTTGTTAGTGCTAAAATAGGTTCTTGATCTTTAACAGGAGGACATTGCTCTAAGTATAAACGATAAGCCTTAACAACAGCCTCAACGCCAACACAACCGCCATTTTTTAATAAAAAGCGATAAGCATTATAAAACATTGAGGAATGGATATTTTGTTCCCATGTCATAAACCAATCCGTTGAAAATGGCAGCATTCCTTTTGGAGGGGGGCTCCCTCTTAATTCTTTGTATAATTTAATTAAACGCCCCCGACTTAATTGAGTTTCACTTTCAAGCATTTGTAAGCGGGCACCCAAGGTGATTAATTCCATTGCTAAGCGAATATCTTTCGCTTCTCGGACGATACTTTTCTCACTCATTGTTATGCCCGTTTCTTTGTTGCAGTAGTGTCTTGTTCCGATAACTGACGAAACAAGTTAGAAGAAAGAAGAATGCCAGTATGAATTTGTTGTAAATCATCCACTCTAGATTCTTTAGTGAGTTGTTCTATTGTTTCGCTGTCTTCAAAGCGGAAATTACAGATTAGTTGGTTTGTTTCAGCCAACTTAACCAATTGTGGCAATGTAAGCTCTGCCAGTGCATCCGCCATTGCATCACTAATCCCAAGCCGAAACATTGCGGAAGCCTTTTCTTGGTTAATTAACCTTTGCGCCAAAAGCAAATACGATAAATTTATGTCATAAATATGCTTAAGCAATTCAACCGTACTCATCTCTTTACATCCCGTCCGATTATATTGAACAAAGAGGATCTTTCTAATGAAAGATCCCGAGGAAATTAATATAAATGTAATATTAAATTCCAGGCCCCATTTTATGAACATGACACGTAGTAACACTACCTTGTATTACTTAGTTACGGTCATTTTCAAAAGTAGCGAAAAAATCATTTAAATTAAAAGTAAACTTTAAATGCTCGCCAATATAGCTCGTTAAGAATAATCCTAACGCAACAACTTTACTCCTTAACGATTAAGTTATTCAACGGATAAAGTAGTCTAATTTAAATACTATGTGAGTCACATCACAAAAAGATAATCATTATTATGGAATTAGTTCATTAACTATTCAAGTGATAAAAGTAATAAAACTTGGTGTAAATTAATAAGCTAATCTACCCAAATTAAAATATTAATGATAATTTTTTATTTTATACGATCTATTAAACTTATAAACCTAAAAATACAGCATAAAAATTTGACAAATCTACAATTAGAGATTTTTTTGATCACAGTAACATATATTGATATATCTCCCCCTCATCTTTATCTAAACAAGCTTCTTAAATTTAATAAATATTTCTATAGATATTATTTTTTTCACCATTTACGCAAACCTTCATAAATGATCACTTTTTGTTTACAATTTGTTTGAAAAATAACCCATTCTAATTATTTATAGTTATCCTAAATTTTTTTATTATTTCAAACCAAATATTATACTTTAAAATCAATATGATAAGTTAATGCATTTATTAGACAGGACGATAAGTCATATAAAATTAAATTCTTAGTTATGCATCTTCACCCTTAAATCATTGAATATTTATTTCTACATCATTAAAGTTTCAACTGTAATAATTTAATTTAGCTAATACTTAGCAAGTACTATTTAACACTTAAATTACAGAACCCTTAATAAGAGTTTTATTGCCTTTAAATTAATCACAGAGAAATAATATCCACATATAAATAAGTTTTTTTTATGAGTCATAGTATAATTTATGAACAATATAAATTTAAAATTACTACTAGATTAATATAAAAACAAAATAATCTTTTTTATTTAATTAAATAAAACCTTTTACCAATTTAATTATTAATTCAGAATTGAATATGAAAATAATACAGTATTTAACTTAAGTTGAATCAAAAAAAACACGCATTTTTTTATAAAATAAAGTCAAAGATTATTAATATAAGAAATTTAAAATTTCTTATTTTTCACTGTATAGTTATATTCCACCAATAATTTACAACTAATAAAAAACACAAAAGACAGTAAAAAAATAAAGAAAAAAAGCAGATTTATAAAATCATGTCTTATATAACCACATCTCTTTTTTTATAAAAAAAAGACATTTCTTGAAATATAAATTTCAATTTCATAAAAAAAGATCCCAAGATCTCCAAGATAAAGTAATTAATTCATAAAATAATAAGGTAAAATATAAATTCTGTTTTTCCTGTTAACCGTATTGCCTCTACACAATAAATGGCTGTAATGGCAAATATGATAACCCGAAGTTAACACCTGTATAGATGCACTTTCTCAATGTAAAGCCAGAAAAACAAATATGATTAAAATAACACCTTATTGATTACTCCATTAGCATTGGTACGAATAAAAAAATATCAAATGTTAACTTTTAGCCCCAAATAGTTTCTAACAACAATTTGTTTTACTCTTACAAATGATGAGTATTGTTTCACCTTCTCTCTTATCATGTAGTTAGCCTCTTTTTTTCAACCTAGCTATCACAAGTCTCAAGGCATTACGGAACTAAAAATGCTGACTTCGTAACAACACTATTACTTAACAAAAGTTGGTGTTGACGAACCTAGGAGAGTATAAAGATTTAAATATCGGTACATCTTTACTTAAAGCGCCAAAATATATCTCTAAATGTTCCTCTATTCTAACTACTAATTTGACTCATTTTATTACCCTTTTTATGAGTAATTTCAACATTAAAAAGACTTTTTCTCTCGCTCAAAACCTAATAAAAATATTGATATATCTAAATAATCAAGGCTTATATCTCATTTATTAGATTAGTCTTAAAAACCAATAACAGTACTTAGTATTCTATAACCCCAAAGTGTTCTAATTTTTTGGAAAAAGAAGGTATTGAAAAATATTGTAACCGTATTTTGTTATAGTAATAATCGAGATCATTCATGAGGTGAATGCAAATAGTTTGTGTATTGCTTCCAGTTCTATTGAAACGAGTTACATTGTTTTTTAGTAAGCGAACATGAAATTTTTGTTCACACTTTTATACCAGCAATGTTTTAAATTAGTGTTCCTCTTATACTTGGTTTTATCTTTTTTGGTGAATCAAAAAAGGTCAGTACCACAATTATCCTTTATATATATTTTCAAGAAAAATACTAACGACACATCTATTTCATACTAAGATAATTCTCTTTCTGTAATAAGTAAGATTTACATCCTTGACAAAGTTATAAACAATATAATTTTGAAATGATTATTTTACTGAACAGAAAGAGTGGTGTAATTTTTCTACTCTTATTATAAGATTACTTATTGGTATCAATTTTTCCACATGGTTTTTACAAAAAAAACCACAATTCTTCAAAAGATTTTCATTCACCAATGATTAGTGATTACAGACAACATACCATAGCAATTCATCAGCTTTACTGTAGCAGTATAAACCCACCGTTTTCCTAAATTTTTCTTCATATTTTGAGAGTCTAATTAAATTAAATTAAAAACATTACTCAAAAAAATCACGCTTAAATTAAATATGGCAGTAAATGTTGATAAATTTTTAGCCAAATACATTGAAATAATTTGAGAGTATAATTTAGGTATTAAAAAAATCTAATATAATCAATGGAAAACATCAATTTTTATCCCAAATGAAATACTGCTCTAAGCCCCTTAATAACGACTTTTTGTCCCATAATACTCCTAAGTGCCTCATTTAATAAGTAAACCATGGGTAGCAATCTCTTACTTGATTTTAGTTTTTTCTATTTATTAAAAACAAAATAAACAGAGATAAATCAAATCAGACCAAAAGAAACGATTAATAAAAATGAGAAATGATACCAAACACCCCACAAAGGTAGTTCAATATTTTTCATTCATAACTCATTATATACGGGTTAACCACAATACAAATAATTGTACATTAATCAATTTAGACAAAAATGTTTGTTTTTATTAAAACGAAAATGAACGTATCCTCTCTATCACGTATTTTAATTAGCTTTTTTGATAATATTTTTCTATTTTTTATTCCATAAAGTAATAGTTACGCAAATAATAATTACACAATTAAAATACTTTATTTCTATATGTTAGTAATAATACGTAATGTATAACTAACGCCTTATTCTTCTCATTAGAGAAATTAGTTTTAGAATTAAATATTATGTAAATACACTAAGTGATTTGGATTTAGGTAGGAAAAAGTGAATAGTTTACTATGAACATACAAAAGAATATGTCTGTACGAATAAACATAATCGACTATACAACAACTTGAAATATGACAGTTCTATTACTTACAAATTACAAAATTATATTCTTTATAACTTTTATTAATATTCATATTCCTTTTTGAAATAACTTTGTAAGTTGATCTCTAACTAGTATCTATATGACAAAAAAGCGCCCTATACTGAATATAGAGAGCCTTGATTAGAATAATCTTGTCTTAAAAAAGATCCGTTAAATAGGATGCTCTGCTGCTATCTTCCAATTAATTGCACTGACACTCTTTTCTAAACTTACTCTGCAAACAATCGCTTCTATCTCTTTTTGCTCGACGGGGGTTGCAAGTAATTCGGCACAAACTTCCAATTGACTAGGCATCAATGTATCAGCACTACTTAAAGACTGTAATCGAACATGTAATCCATTTATTGCCTGTAAAATCAGAGTTCTAACTAAAACTTCATCTTCTTCATGACAAATAATTCGTATTGAGTAGCGTTGCTCAATATCTATTGCTTGATGTTGTGGTTGAGCGTTTATCCGCTGAGCAGCTTCTCGCAATAAAATATTCGCACAAAGAATAAGAAGTGCTGCTATGGTCGCCAATTGATATAAACCTAATCCACTCAACACACCAATTCCCGCAGAACACCAAAGTGTTGCTGCTGTATTAAGCCCACGTATATTCATTCCTTCGCGCATGATCACACCAGCACCAAGAAATCCAATACCTGAAACAACTTGAGCTGCAATCCGACCAGGGCTATCTGACGAAGTTTCTATTGAGCTTAAAATAAAAACAGCAGCACCCGTTGCCACTAAAGCATTTGTTCTTAAACCTGCCATTCTTTGTCGCCATTGACGTTCAGCACCAATCAAAGCACCAAGGCACATTGCAATCACGAGATTTAAAATATAAGGCGTCATCGTCATGTTTATTTCCTCTACATGATGATTAAAATCGATATGAAAATTTTGCTCTGACAATTCAGAGTGTTGAAATCAATTCATCGCCTTAGGAGGAGGAAATAAAGAGAAAAAAATATAGCACATGAAATTACCCTTCTTGTTTTAGCTGCATAAGGGAAATTATTTGGGTAAGTGCATAATTGAAATATAAGAAAGGAATATTACAACGCACTGCCCACCAAAATGGTAAGCAGTTTTAGTGAAGAAAACAGCTTACCTATTATTTTGAATAAAATTATTCTCGATTAATGGGTTTGTCATTAACCTACAACTTTGTGTATCCAAGGTGTTTTCTCCTAACTATAATTTAGCAAAAGTATAAGTAGCTGATTTGAAAATGTAAATGAACCAAACCTAAACGTCAGTCACTTTTGCTGTATTGGTCTCACAAATATTCCTTCACCGCCCTCTTTTTCATTAAAAAACCAAATTCCTTTTGGATATTCAGGGAGTGATACCAAATACATTATACCTTCATTAAATTCTTCGATAAGTAGGATAGTTCCTTCACGATCGTCAATACCATCTGTTTTTACAACAACATTATCATTAACTTGCATTTTCTCTCCTGATAAATATTATCATTCTCTTTTTTTATTTTACCCATAAAGAAAAAGCCTGCCACCATAAGGTGACAGGCTTGAAGAAAATTTTTAAAAGGCTTTAATTACAGAGCAGTTACGTTAGCAGCTGCTGGACCTTTTGCACCGTTTTCAATTGTGAATTCTACGTTCTGACCTTCAGCCAGAGTTTTGAAACCGTTACCTTGAATGGCAGAAAAGTGAACGAATACGTCTTTGCTTCCGTCTGCTGGAGTAATAAAACCAAAGCCTTTAGACTCGTTGAACCACTTAACTTGACCTTTCATTTTGTCAGACATGTGACTTTCCTATATATCAATAAAACGTTGCCTTCTCGGCATCTACTGGCCTGAACTACCTATAACTTATGGGCACACATGAAGAAAACGGTCAAAAAGCGATGCTGTTTAAAACTCATTAACTTAGAATGTCAATCATAAATCAGGTCTGTATTGAGGCCTTACTCATTAACGCATGAGACAAGTTTAATAGCAATAGTTTTATGCACCTAAAGATTAAAAAAATGCAAATTGCACATTAAAAATACAATTCTTCCTCGATTTTTATCACTGTGTATAAAATTTATTTGATATTTTATCTCTATTATTAACAACGAATAAGAATATTCTTAATAATCTAACAATAACAGTTAATGCCAGAATTTAAAAAAACTGTTCTACCCGCTTATCTTGCCCACGTGATAATCTAGTAACAAGAAACAAGTTTGCAACATTCATCTCTTAAGGTGTTTACAATGAATGTATTAAAAGAAATCTTAGAGCGTGATTTAGACCGGATCAATAAAGCAGAAAAAAGAGACGGGAAACCACATTTTAATAGTCAATTTTTAAAAAACCATATCTGGCTATGTATCAGCATGGTTCTCTCTTATGTATTACTCGCGGCGTTATTAATTTATTCACCTTACTTTGGTGTTATCTCGCTGGTTCTCTTTACTATGATGTTCTTAGCGATGGCTGGTATCTTATTATTTGATATAAAACCTATCTATAAATTTGAAGACATTGGCGTTCTCGATTTGAGAGTCTGCTATAACGGTGAATGGTATACCTTTGAAAAACTCTCTGATGAAGCCATAAATGAGATCCACCAGCACCCTGCGATATCTCAACAAATAAAAGAAGACATTCGTGAGATTATTAGTAAAAAACAAGAAATTCATTTTTACGATGTGTACTTGATGGCATTTGATCCCGTTCAACAATCAATTTCAGCATCACAATTATCTCATCAAGCCTAATTGATTCTCCGTGTTACAGATAAAAACACGGAGAATAACTTCTATTATTTAGTCACTTTGTCGATAAACCCACCAAACAGATATTTAATCCACTTTTAACGTTGACACTCTGATATATCATCGTTATTATGCGGCTCGTTCTCACGAGAACTCGCTTCCTCCATAGTTCAGTCGGTAGAACGGCGGACTGTTAATCCGTATGTCACTGGTTCGAGTCCAGTTGGAGGAGCCAAATTTAGAAAAGCCCGCGCTATTGCAGTGCGGGCTTTTTACTTTCTACATTCTTATCATCTAAATCAGCTACCTAAATCCAATCAGTATCGTTATCTTGCTTAATTAATAAATAGCTAATTTATATCTAGTACGATAAAGACCTAACCTGCTATTCCAACAATTTCGTGTTTTAGGTGTTTTTTATACGCTTCAACATCTTGCTCAATTTGCGGTTGTTTCACCACATCAAACATTCCGAAGGTTTTTAATCCTTCCATACCTAAAAATTGATTCGCTTTATGGAATGGAAAATAGACAGCATCAATCCCTTTTCCTTCAAAGAACTGTTCTTGTTCTTCAAAAGATTCAAAAGGCGCATT
Source organism: Proteus sp. G2673 (assembly GCF_009915125.1). NCBI lineage: Bacteria > Pseudomonadati > Pseudomonadota > Gammaproteobacteria > Enterobacterales > Morganellaceae > Proteus > Proteus sp. G2673. The sequence continues at coordinate 2,166 of NZ_JAABLT010000019.1, read as the reverse complement.
CCAAGTTACAGAAAGAAGATACTTTTTGCCTTGTAATAATCCACCCGAACCATATTTTTTCGAAGGATCTTTTCGTGTACGACCATCATCAATATACATTTTGCCGTACCCAGCACTAAATACATCATCAATATATTTTTTTAAGATCCAAGGACCTTCCATCCACCATGCTGGCATTTGATAAATAATGACATCGGCCCATAAGTATTTATCAACTTCTTCGTTATTATCATAACCATCATCAATGCGTGTTGATTGCACATTTATCTGATGCGAAGACAACAAATCTGTGGCGACTTGCGTTAAATGATCGTTGAGTTTCCCTTCAGAACCATCAAACTCTTTTGCAGCATTAATAATAAAAACGTTAGTCACTTCTAAACTCCTTGTATACACATATTTAATAAGCAAACTATAACGCAATTACTCATCACTGCTTTAACTCATTTCTCCATTATTCTTGCCTAATAATCCAAAGATACCGTTTCAGTTTCTGATTCTTTTAATCGTTGAATATCTTTTAAGGGCGATAAACCAAATAATCGATGATATTCACGACTAAATTGTGATGGGCTTTCATAACCGACGATAAATGCTGCTTTAGAAACATCACTCATTTCAATCAGCATGATCCTTCTTGCTTCATTCAGCCGTAACCACTTTTGATATTGCAACGGCGTCATGCCAGTTCGTTTTTTAAAGTGAAAATGAAATGATGAGGTGCTCATACCCACTAACGTTGTAAGATCTTCAATCCGGATTGTTTCGTGATAATGTTGTTTAATCCAATCAAGCGCATCACTAATTTGCCGACACTGAGGATGTTGTGATGCTAATAGTTGCTGACGCGCACCATCATTCGATCTTAATAAGTAATAAAGGATCTCTTTTTGGATCAAAGGAGCAATAAAAAGTGCATCTTCTGGTGTATCTATTAGTTTTATAAGTCTTGTTACTGCTTGTAAAATTGGCGCGGTTGCTTGAACAATTTGTTGAGCGCTGATCTCGTTATTTTCTTGTAGTAATTCAAACTTATTTTCGGCTAGCAGTTCAGGTAATAGAGCGAGGTCTAGTTTTAGCAACATTGCTAAAAAAGGCGTTTCTTTTGACGCTTCACAGACTTTAGCAAAAGTAGGTATATCTGATGATGTTAAAAGCATATTCATAGGACGATAACAGTTTGTCTCTAGCCCTATCGTTATTTGCTTTGCACCTTGTGCAGCAATAGCCAAACTGGGTTCATACATCCAGCCTTCAGACTCTGTAATAGAAGTATACCGACATAACGCTAAACCAGAAACAGAGGTATCCCATCCTCCTTCTTTATCTTTTGTATATAGAAGAAGTGTTTTTTTAAATTGCTCAAACTCTAATACCATCGGTACTGATAAATTCGTAGTATCCATCGTCTCGGGATCTTCAATTAGTCTTTTAATTCGTCAGATTGTATAACTAAACAGTATGAAAAACTTTCTTTTAAAAAAACGCTTTATCTTTTCTTTCCAATGTAAGACACATTTCAGCGACTAGAAATGAAATTTCGAATATTATTTCTATTGATAACCATCTATTTTTTATACATTTTTATCAAAAAAGAAACAACTTGATGCAGTCTTGAGCAAACGGTATTTTTTTTCATTTTTTTACTTTACAAGGTGATAAAGGATAGCTATTATTCGCCTCGTTCTCACGAGAACTCGCTTCCTCCATAGTTCAGTCGGTAGAACGGCGGACTGTTAATCCGTATGTCACTGGTTCAAGTCCAGTTGGAGGAGCCAAATTTAGAAAAGCCCGCGCTATCACAGTGCGGGCTTTTTGCTTTCTACTCATTGACTATTTTTATTCCTCTATTTTCTTATTTATTTCTTTTGTATTTTTATATGTCCATCTTCAATTTCGTGTTAACTCAAAATCATTAATAAAAGAATGCCTTTTTATAAGGTCATTTCAATCAACACTCTTCCACCGACTATTTTTTAAACTCAAAACCTCCTTATTTGATTTAAAAACCATAAATTAGTTATTTTTTAACCACTTAAACTGTTATTTCACTTTTTTTACTTTACAATGTTCATCTCCCTCGCTATTATCCATCTCGTTCTTACGAGAACTCGCTTCCTCCATAGTTCAGTCGGTAGAACGGCGGACTGTTAATCCGTATGTCAC